>DASQSC010000246.1:0-24702 GCA_035642555.1 Streptosporangiaceae bacterium
CCCGCTGGGGCTCACCGCCCGCGAGTTCGAAGTGCTGCGGCTGGTCTCGGCCGGGCGGTCGAACCCGGAGATCGCGGCCGAGCTGTTCATCTCCGCCAAGACCGCCAGCGTCCACGTCTCGAACATCCTGGCCAAGCTGGGAGTGAGCAGCCGGGGCGAGGCGGCCGCCGCCGCCCACCGGCTGCACCTGTTCACCCCGGCGGTCAGGTAACGGGTCCGCGGCTGGGCGAGCCGGGCCGCACGCCGCTAAAGCAGCTGATCCCGCCTGACCCTTAGGTAGCCGACTCGGCTGACTCGTCGGCGGCCCCGGGCGGGAATGACGGTGAACCAGCCGTGCCTGTTGTGGCACGCCGTGCCATCATCGCTGGAGTTGCCCGCGGCCAGAGCCCCGGTCCAGGGAGCGGAGGCTGGCCGGTATCGACGGTCGGGGACGCAGTGGTGGGCGGGCGGTCGCGGCGGAGGTCCCAGAGGTGCAGCGGCGGGTTGGGCTGGCGCGGTCCCCGCCGGGGCATTATCTGACCTGGCGCATGGTGATGGATGCTGATGCCTGAAGCCATGGACCAGCTCAGTTGTGCCGCACCTCCGCGTGCCAGCAGCTTGATTACCTGATCCGGCTGTTGCCGGGAGGTCTTGTACCGGGATGCCAGGTGCTGCAGGTGAGCCTGCCACGTGGCCTGGTCGATGGCCCAGTCGGCCATGTAGCCGACGCACAACTCGGGCGTGATGAGCTCGAGGCGGCCCAAGGCCGCCCTCAGCGATTTGATCATGTCTTTTCGTTCCGGCGATGCGGCCACCTTCGCATTGACCATGTCAAGCACCTGCCCAATGAAGTGGCGGCGCCTGCCGATAAACGACCGCCAGTGCTCAGCGTCCGCGTCAGCGACGGACCGTCCCTGGTCAAGTAGCCAGTACGCGCCTTCCGCGAGGACGTCTCCCAGCTCCTCGGCCCGGGCCCGGTCCGGGTTGCGGAACGGATCGTAGGGCTGCTGGATGGCTTTCCCGGCGAGTCCGACCGTACGAAGGCCTTTCTCCGCATCCAGGACGTAGAACCAGTCCTCGTTGTAGATATCCGGGAAAAACGACTGAGTGCGCTCCATCTCGACGACGAGTGCACCGCCGCCGATGAATGTCTCTTGGCTGCCGCCAGCCTTGCGGTAGGCGTGACAGACGACCGAGTTGTCGGGGAACCCCTCGATGCCCAGGCCGACAGCGACGTGGACGTCCAGCTGGCCCGCGGCGCGGCGCAGGTCGGCGGGATCGGGGACCCTGATGTCGTCATCAAGGAAGGCGACGCGCTCCCAGCCCATCAGGCGGCTGAGCAGCAAACCGAGGTTGCGCTTGGCACTGAGATCGGTCCGCCGCGCGAACCTGGTGCCGGCCAGCCGTCGCGACGTCCGGAATTCCGGCAGGGGCAGCCGCTCTGGCGCGGGCATGTCGATGGCGACCAGTTCGAGCCGCGAGAGCCGGCCGAGGTGGTGCAGCCAGGTAAGGTGCTGGGCCGCTTCCTGCGCGCTGGTATAGCGGCCGCTGTGCAAGGTCACCAGCGGGCACCCCAGCTCGGCTGCGACCTTCGCCGCTTCTTCCAGGTACAGCGGTTTACGGATCGTCGGCACGATGACGGCGTCCACCCTGGCCGGCGACGAGGTTTCATCCGCTGGCCACAGGAGCTTCTGATGCGAGCCGTGGTGAAGGGGCGTCCCGTTACCCGTCACGGTTACCTCGACCATTCGAAAAGCACGGTGTCCGGCTGGGTCCAGTCGGGAGTCAGGGTCGAGCCAGCTTCGACAGTGACCCTGGTAAGCAGGCAGTACGCCTCGCTGTCGCCGAAGCGTTCCCTGAGGTACTCGGCGTTGCGGTCCCGGAAGTTGGTGTCGGTGAGTGCGCGGACGGCACCCACGCTGCCCCTCCCGTACATGCCGTTGCAGATGGTCACGGTTCGTTTCCGGTTCCATGGATTGACAGCTCGCGCGAAGAGCGCCACGTCTTCGATGAGAACGGAGCGCTTACCCGATCTGTCGAGTTTTGGCAGGTAGCGGCTCTGCTGGCCGTCCTTGTCGGCCTGGAAGTAGGCCCCGTCTGGTTCTTCCCACTTGTTGACCTGCTGTACCGGGAGCTGGAGGCGGGTGAGGACGGCGCGGGTGGCATTGTTCCAGTCCACCCCGCCCACCGCCACCAGGTGCGAGGCGTAGTCATCGGAATCCAGGTCGTTCGCGGAGCGTCGGAACACGTCACTGGCGGGATTGGCAGCGCGCAGGTGACCGTGCAACTCGAAGAGCGCGTCGAGATCCGCGAAGGTGTAGAGCTCGATGTAGTCCGGATCGTCGAGGTCCGTATAGGGCATCTGCTCCAGCAGGTCGGTGGCCAGCTGAGCGCAGACCATGGTGATGCGCTTCCCGTCCGGGAAGTGCCACGGCCCGCTCAGCAGCGCGTCCGCGATCTCGTGGGCTCTCGGGACCGCAAGTGCGCGAAGGATCTCCTGCGGAAGGATCCTGAATTGCTGCAAGAGCTCTCCCCACGCCTGCTGCTCCAGTTCGGGCACCGGCGCGGCGGCGTCGATCCCGGTCCCGGTGGCGTGGAGAGCATCGCGGCGAAGGCTCATGAGCTCGCGCAGGAGGCCTTCCCTCGCCTGCCGCTCTGACTCGCTGAGCTCCGGCAGGTCCAGCAGATGAGGCGCCTCACCATCCAGGGACCGGGTAGTGGCGAAGAAAGTCGCGTAGTCCTCGATCCGGTGGGAGGGCGGGATCCTGGGGACAGTCTGCGATTCCCAGGAGGAGATCAGCGGCACGCTCACTGTTTGCTTCCCGATGGCCGACCTCGTGGTGGACAGGCCTGCCGCCAGCTGGGGCTGCGTCACCCGGATATCTGGCCACTGCTCTTCCCGGAGGGCACGCAGGCGACGCGCAAGTGCCCTGCGTGGATCACTCTCATCCATCCCCCACCTCTATTCAGCTGAAGTTCAGGGAGCGTAGATAGATACTGAATACCATCCTGCCCCCAGGCGTAAACCTGCAGGTAGAGCGCCCCTCTCGCGAGGCGGCTACCTGCGATCTTATGCCCCCGTTAAGAGTAGATAGCCCCTTCAGTAGGGGTTGATTAACGCTTGAAGGGTAGAACACAATCGAGACCAGTGGCCATCGAACCGGCCGATCGGAAGCACAGAGTAACGGAATTAACTGAAGTTCAAGTGAAGGGAGGTGATACCTTGGACGCGCGGAAGCCTACCGGCCCGGCCGCGTGGCCGGCCCCGGACCGCCAGCTTCTGCCGCCTCCGCCCGATCCGGGCCGTCGGCAAGCAAATGCGGGGCATCCCCATTGGCCCTGAGGATGCCCCGGCAGAGAATTCGCAGCGCTCTCACACACAGGAACTCCCATGCCTACGATAGCTTCTGCCCTGCCACAAGCAAGCACGAGCATCCGGCCCGGGGCACTCTGGGCTGACCGGCCGCCACCCGCCGCCCGCCCGGCGTCCCCCCATCGCTCCTGCCTGATCGGCGGGCTCGTCCTGGTGATCATCTCCCTGCTGGTCGGCTGCGGTCAGCAGCCCAGCCAGGTTCCGGTCCGCATCGTGGTGACGGCGAGTGCCACCAGGAACGAGCCGGGGCCGGTCCTCGCGGCCCCTGACCGCGCGCTTCTCTCCCAGGCGGGCGCTACCAGCACCGACGCGGTCTCCTACGTCGTCAACCCGGGCAACGGCCAGCCGGCCGAGGTAACACTGACCCCGCGCCGGCCGGATGGCCAGGTCGACTACGGACCGGACCGTGGCAACCGGCTCGCCGCCAACCTGGACGCAGTCCAGCAGCTGCTGGGCCGGGAAGCGGCCAGTCGGCCGTTCGACCTGATCGCTGATATCGCCGCCGCGCGCCGGGTGACCGCAGGCCCGGCCACCCTCCTCATCATCTCCTCCGGACTGTCAACCGCCGGCGCCCTCGACCTGCGGCAGGTCGGCTGGGGCGCGAATCCCCGGACGGTCGCGGCTCAGCTCCGGCGCGGCGGGCAACTGCCTAGCCTGGCTGGCTGGCGGGTGACCTTCTCCGGCCTTGGGGACACCGCCGGGGATCAGCCCGCCCTGCCGCTGCCGCAGCGGGCCATGCTGACCAGGCTGTGGCTGGCCATCTGCCGCGCTACGGGCGCGGCCTCGTGCGGCGTGGACGGGATCACCCGCCCCGGCCCGCCGTCGCAGAGCACCAAGCCGGTCCCCATAGTGCCGATCCCGCAGGTGACCTCCGTCCGCGGCCCGCACGGCTCCGCCGGTGTGATCGTTCCCGCCGACGCGTTCTTTGCCTTCAACAGCGCGCGGCTGCTCCCGGGCGCAGACCGCGTACTCAGCCCGCTCGCCGGCCGGGCGCGCGCCCGGCACCTGGCCGTCTCGGTCACCGGCTACGCATCTCCCGACGGGGGCACGGCCGCCTACAACAACGCCCTGTCCCGGCGGCGCGCGGCAGCCGTCGCCGCGCGGCTGATCGCGCTCGGCGTTCCGTCCCGCCAGATCGCCGCGGTCACCGGCAAAGGCACCGCGGGCAGGCTCCGTAGCGCCTGCTACCGGCAGGGCCGGCTCGACGAAACCGTCTGCGCTCAGCTGCGTCGCGTCGTGATCACCCTCAGCTCTCCCGCCGCGGTCATGCATTGACCGCCACCTTCTTCTGGAGGAAACCATGAGCAGCGAGAACCGACACCCTCCCGCCACTCCCAACGTCCCGGGAACCATTGCCGCGACGCGGCATATGACCGCCGATCTCACACAGCCGGACGCTGGCCCCGAGCCCGGGGCCGCTGCTGGCCGCGTCAACCTTGCCGAAGAGGCACGGCGCGGCTGGATCCGGGCACTGGCTGACGCGCTGCACACCAGGGCGGTGTTCCAATTGCAGCAGCTGGTCCGCCACCCGGACGGCGGCTGGTGCACCGCGCAGGAGATCGCCGACCAGGCACGAGAACTACGGGCCCGGATCGCGGCGGAGATCGATAACGGATCGCGTAAGCACCACCACCTGGCCCGCGCCCTCTGCTGGATCCCCAAGCTGGCGCTGGTCCTGGACTTTGCGCTCCTGCTCTATTTCATGGCCGGGATCACCAACGTGAACTGGGCGACGCCGGTATCCGCCGCGCTGGGCTTTGCAACCGTCCTGGCCAGCATGGTGACCGCGCTGTCCTTCGGGTTCCTGGCCTACACCGGGCACCGGATGCGGACTCACAAGAACCACGCCGGCTCCGTGCACCTGTCCGACCTGGACCGCTTCACCCAGGCGGTCTTCGGTGCCGCGCTGGCCGTTATCGCAGTGCTGGCGCTGCTGATGTTCGTCCGGATGCGCAGCGAGGTGCTCGGCGCTCTCGGCGAGTCGGCGGGTACCACCGCGCTCGTGATTCCGCTGAGCCTGGCGACCGTCAGCGCCGCCGCGAACTACCTCGTCATCCTCGTCCACGCCTTCGACGGCTCCGACCAGACGGCCCGCCTGCACCGGCTCTCGGCGGCCGCCCGCCGCCCGCTGGCCAGGGCACATCGCAT
Source organism: Streptosporangiaceae bacterium (assembly GCA_035642555.1). GTDB lineage: Bacteria > Actinomycetota > Actinomycetes > Streptosporangiales > Streptosporangiaceae > JAIRTY01. Next base: position 5,501 of record DASQSC010000246.1, read on the forward strand.
GCGCGAGCGGGCGGCCAGGCACAGCAGCCGATGAGCCACCAGCCCGCTCATGGCAGGGCTGGTGGGCCAGGACCGTCACATCCGGGGCCCGGCGGCTGCCCGGGTCTGGGCAGAGCCCGGCGCCGCCGGGCCTGCGCCGGGGGCGTGGCCGCTTGCCTGACGGTATTCCTGGCAGCGGTGACCACCGTCGGCCATGCCCCGGCTACGGGCCAGCCGGTTCTGCCCGCCGGACATGGCGCGGCCCCGTTGACTGCCGTGCGGCGGCTCCCCTCGCCGCCGCAGCCGGCCGGGCAGGACGACCCGCAACCTGGCCCGCATGCCGCGGCGCCGCGCACATGCCCAGTCACCGCACTCGGATTCGCGTGTGCCATGCAGCGGGGCATCCGGGCGGTCAAGCGGTACCTGGCCCGGGCGCCGGGCACGATCGGCCTGGTCCTGCACGACCGCGTGACCGGCGCCACCTGGCGCAATGCGAACGCCGCCACCTCATTCCCGGCCGCGTCCACGATCAAGCTGGCTATGGCGGTTGACCTCCTGCTGCGCAGCCATGCGGGCAGCGTCCGGCTCAGCCGGGCCGGTCGGGCGTTGCTGGCAGCTGCCTTGCACCGGAGTTCCGACACGGCCGCGGACCGGCTCTGGTTCGCTTTCGAGGACGCCGGTTTCCTCAGCCGCATCCGGCGTTTCGGCATGACCGGCGCTTCCTTCACCGCCAGCCCGCCCTACTGGGGTTACATGTACTGCTCCGCAGCCGACCTCGACCACCTGATCAACTACGTACTCGGCGCGCTACCGGCAACCGCCCGGGCTTATCTGGTCTCACAGCTCCGCCACGTCGCGCCCGTCCAGCAATGGGGCATCTGGGGGGCCGGGCGCGCGGCGCGGCCGGGAAACAAGGACGGCTGGGAAGACGACGACGGTACCTGGATCGTCGACACAGTCGGCTTCGCCGGGCCCGGCGAGCGGTACACGCTCGCGATCATGGACAACCTGCGGGGGGCAGCCGGGTTCCGCGCCGGCGCCAGCGGCCTCACCCGGATCGCCGCACTGCTCTTCCACCCGGAACGCGGTCACCAGCAGCCTCTCCGCAGCTAATGGCTCCGGGCTTGTTCAGGGCGCGGGCAACGCCGATAATGATGGGGTCCTTGTCGGCGTTACCACGGCGGCCGGTCCACGTCGGCGACGCCGACGCTGCAATTCACGCTCGCCAGATTGGCTCACCCGCCACAGCCGTGCCATCGGAGTAGCTCGGGGAATGCTACCAGTTCACCGAAAGCTTAGCCCCGGAGAATGGCGGCTCCTGCGCCATATGAGGCTCACCGCACTTACCGATTCCCCGGCGGCTTTCCTGGCCGCATACGAGGACGAATGCCGTTACAGCGAAGAGGAGTGGCGAGCCGAGTTCGGCCGCGGGGAGTGGATCATCGGGGAGATCGGCGGCCACCCGGTCAGCCTGGTCGGTGTCACGCGCGAGCCAGGAGCGCCCGACTCGGAACGATACCTGGAGTACATGTGGGTTGAACCCGGTTACCGCCGATCCCACGTGGCCATCAAAATGCTGGCCGCCATCTTTTCTGACCTGAAGGAATCCGGCGTACGGACGGTTTTCTTGTGGGTCCTCGACGGCAACCGCGCCGCCGTGCAGCTCTACCAGCAACTGGATTTCGTCAGCACCGCAGAACGGCAGCGGCTGACAATTCGCCCCGAGAGTTTCGAGGAGCGGTTTAGGCTTGATCTGACCTAGAATCGCTGCCACCGGTCCTGTAAATCAAGCTCTGGGCTCACTTCCTTTCCGGAACTCTCAGAATGCGATCCGCTAGCTGTCGCCGGTCTCGGGGCGGGCGACCGGAGTCATCCGCACAGGAGCTGACCACCCAGGTCGCCGCAGCGTCGCCATGGTCTGGCCTGGCACGGGTCGGCCCCGCGGCCGCAACGGCTCGGGCTGTGCGCCGGCATTTTCGCCGGCATTTTCGCCGGCGGCTCTTCCGCATTGGTCGCGTTACCGGTACTCAGGTATGTATCCGCCGACAATGCCGCCCCAGGAGGCCCGGCCATGCCAGACACAATCCGCGCCGACATCATCGGCTCCCTGCTGCGCCCCCGCTACCTGTCGGAGGCGCGCGCCGCGCTGGCCGCGGGCAGGATCGCGCCGCACGAGTTCAAGCAGGTCGAGGACCGGGCGGTGGACCAGGCGATCGCCCTGCAGGAGGGGTGCGGACTGGACGTCATCAGCGACGGCGAGCTGCGCCGGTTCTCGTTCCTCGACCAGATACTGGGAGAGGTCGAAGGGGCCACCGAGCTGCCCGGCGCCGCCGTCACCTTCCACGGCCCGGGCGGGGATACCTGGGACTGGCATCCCCCGATCACCATCACCGGCAAGATCCGCGCCCGGCGGCAGCTGACCATCGAGGAGTTCAGCTACGCGCGGGCACGGGCCCGGCGGCCGGTGAAGATCACGCTTCCCAGCCCGCTGGTCACGTACTCGGCGTGGTCGCCGGAGCACTCCAGCGCCGCCTACCGCGACCCGTACGAGATGTTCGCCGACGCGGCCACGATCATCCGCGCCGAGGCGCGCGCGCTCGCCCAGCTGGGCTGCACCTACATCCAGATCGACTCGCCCGACCTGGGCACCCTCGTCGACCCGGAGAACCGGTCGCTGCGCGAGTCGCTCGGCATGCCGACCGAGCGCACCCTGACCGAGGGCACCGACATCATCAACTCCGTCGCCGACGTGCCGGGCGTCACCTTCGGGCTGCACCTGTGCAAGGGCAACTACCAGAGCAAGTGGATCGCCACCGGCGGCTACGAGGAGATCGCCGGCAAGGTATTCAAGCGCCTCGGCAACTTCGACGTGTTCCTGCTCGAATACGACGACGAGCGCTCGGGCTCGTTCGAGCCGCTGGCCGACGTCCCGGACGACACGATGGTGGTGCTCGGCCTGATTTCCAGCAAGGTCGCCGACCTGGAGCCGCCGGAGGTGCTCACCGAGCGGGTCAATCAGGCCGCCCGGTACACCGGGCGGGACCGGCTGGGCCTGTCCACCCAGTGCGGCTTCTCCCCCGTGTCCATCGGCGGGAACCTCATCAGCGAGGACACCCAGCAGCGCAAGCTGGAACTGGTCGCCGAGGTCGCCCGCCAGCTCTGGTGACCGGCGGTCACTGCGCTCGCAGTAAGCCCGCGCCGCACGGCGTGTCCCCGCCGGTATAGGCGGCCCGCAGCTGCTGCTGCGCAGCGGGCCCGGCGCCGGTCCGGTCCAGGCCGAGCAGGGCGGCACCCGCGACCGGCGGGACGCCGGTGACCCGCATCAGCGCCTGCGGCGCCTGCTCGCTCAGGCCGTCCGCGATCCCCGCGGTCAGCAGCGGGTCGCGGGCTGCCAGCAGGCCGCCGCCGAGCACCACCGGCGTGCCCGCCGCGTCGCTGAGGCCAAGCCGCCGCAGCGCGGTGACCACCATCGTGCAGACCTCGGCCGCCAGCTTGCGCACCAGGTCGCGTGCCACCTGATCGCCCTGGCCCGCCAGCTCGAGCACGACCGGGGCCAGCACCAGCAGGTCCCGGGCCTGGCTGAGGGCGCCGCGGTGGATGGCGATGGCGACGTCGGTCACGGTAGGGACCCCGAACTGGCTGGCCACGGCGGCGCGGAGGAGCGTTTCCGGGCCCCGCCCGTCCTCCGCCCGGATCGCGTGCCACAGCGCCGCCACGCCCAGGCTGTGCCCGCCGCCCCAGTCGCCGGTGATGTCCCCGAGCGAGAGGAACCGGGTGGTCCGCCCGTCGGGGGCGACGCCGACGCAGTTGATGCCCGCGCCGCAGGTGACCGCCACGCCCCCGGGCGCCGGCCCGTCGGCGCTGGTCAGGCCGGCCCGCAGCACCGCGAACGTGTCGTTGACGACCTCGGTGGTCCGGGCCCAGCCCTGTGCGCGCAGGGCCTCGGTCAGCCGTTCTTCCTCGTCCGGCAGGTCGGCGTTGGCCATGCAGGCCGCCAGGTGCCGGGCTGCCGGGAGGCCGGACCGGCCCGCCTGGCGCTGCAGCCGCCCGATGGCGTCGGCCAGCACCCGCACCGACCCGGCCAGGTCGGCCGCCCCCTCGACCCCCGGTCCCCGGGTGGCTGCCAGTACCCTGCCGTCCGCCGCCACCAGCGCGACGTCGGTCTTGCTGTTGCCCGCATCCACCGCGACGACCGCGGGCAGGTCCGTGCTGACCCCGCCCCCAGCCGGGTTCGCGGCAGGCCCGCCCCCCATGCTCATCGCTGACCCGGCCCCGCCGCCCACGGCAGATAGGCCTCGTTCTCGGCGATCAGCCGGTCGGCCATCCGCTGCGAAAGCTCGAACTGCCCGATCAGCGGGTGGGCGAGCAACGCGGCGGCCACCCGGTCCCGGCCCCCGTGCCGCGCCGCCGCGATGGCCAGCTCTTCGTAGGCGCTGACGTGGCCGATCAGGCTGCGCAGCAGCGGGCTGACCGGGGCGACCGGCACCGGGCTGCCGCCGTCGGCGCCGATCACCGCGGGCACCTCGATCACCGCCTCGTCGGGCAGGAACGGCAGCGTGCCCCGGTTGCGCACGTTCACGACCTGCGTGTCCCGGCGGTCGCCGGCCAGCGACGCCAGCAGCGCGACCGCCGCCACCGAGTAGTACGCCCCGCCCCGCTCCGCCAGCAGGTCCGGCTTGCGGTCGAGCGACGGGTCAGCGTACATCCGCAGCAGCTCGGCCTCCAGCCGCGCCACCTCCTGCGCGCGGGTGGGGCGGCCCCGCTGCTGCGCCACCACCCGGTCATGCTCGTAGAAATAGTGCAGGTAGTAGGACGGGACCAGGCCGAGATCGGTCAGAACGGTGACGGGCAGGCCGGCGCGTTCCGCGAGCTGGGCGGCATGGCCGGCGAGGAGATCGGGCAGCCGGTCGGAGCCGTCCACCAGCACGGCCCGCTCCCAGGTCAGGTGATTGAGCCCGACGTGGTCGAGGCTGACCTGCTCCGGCGCCACGCCGAGCAACCCGGCGAACATCCGCTGGCAGCCGATCGCCACGTTGCACAGGCCCACCGCCCGGTGGCCGGCGTCGAGCAGGGCCCTGGTGACGATCCCGACCGGGTTGGTGAAGTCGATGATCCAGGCCGACGGGTCGGCCCGCTGCCGGGCCCGGTCCGCGATCTCGAGCACGACCGGGACCGTGCGCAGGGCCTTGGCCAGCCCGCCCGCCCCGGTGGTCTCCTGCCCGACGCAGCCGTACTCCAGCGGCCAGGTCTCATCCCGGTTCCTGGCCGCCTGGCCGCCGACCCGCAGCTGCAGCAGCACCGCGCCGGCGCCGTCAAGCCCGTCGTCCAGGCTGGTGGTCCAGCGGACCCGCACCGGGTGGCCGAGCGCCCGCATGATCCGGGCCGACACCGGGCCGACCGCCGCCAGCCGGGCCTGGTCCGGGTCCACCAGCACCAGCTCGGTGACCTTGACCTCCCCGGCCAGGGTGGCCATCCCGTCCACCAGCTCGGGGGTGTAGGTGGACCCGCCGCCGATCACCGCGACCTTCATGAACAGGCTCCGTATCGCATCAGATATGCGTCAGTGCAGGTAGGCAAGGTGGGGGCCGTGCTGCGCACGGTAGGCGGCCAGCAGCTCCCTGGCCGCGGTCACGCCCGGCACCAGCGGGTGCAGCGCCAGCGCCAGCGCCGCCCGATCCGCGTCCCCGGTCATCGCGGCCTCCGCCAGCTCGCATTCGTACTCCTTCACCTGGCTGACCAGCGCCTGCGCGGGACGCGGGAGCTCGCCGGCGGCGAGCGGGCTCACGCCGCTGCCGTCCACCAGCGCGGGCACCTCGGCCACGTCGCCGGGGCGGAGGAACGGCAGGCTGGTGCCGTTGACGGTGTTGACGATCACCCGGCCAGGGCGGCGGCCGGTCAGCCCATCGATCACCCGCAGCGCGACGCCTTCGTAGCCGCCGGGCCGGGCGCCGCCCAGCTCGGCCGGGCCGGCCTGCATCCGGTCCGCCCGGGCCTGCTGCTGCCGGTTGTCGCCCTCGGTGTCGGTCCGCAGGTAGGTGTCGTGACGGACGCCCATCAGCATCGAATACGCGGCCCAGGCCTCGGCCAGCCCGCCACTGTCGAACGCCTTGGCGACCTGTGCCAGCAGTTCGGTGTTGAGGCGCTGCACGTCCGCGCCCCGGCTGGCGCCGGCCCGCCGGACCGCGGCCACGTACTGCCGGGGCTCGTAGTAGTAGTACACGTACTCGGTGGGGATCGCGCCGAGCCTGCGCACCAGCGCCGGGTCGAACATGGCGAAGCGGTGATCGAACCGCTGCAGTTCCGGATAGCGCGCCACCAGGGTGCCGATCTGCTCCTCGCCCCCGGCCCGGAACGAGGTGATCCAGCCCAGGTGGTTGAGGCCGCCGTAACCGAACCCGGCTTCGGCCAGATCGGCGCCCAGGAACGCCGCCAGCCGGTCCAGCGTGCCGCTCGGCGTGTCACAGACCCCGACCGCGCGCACGCTGCCGTGCCGGGAGATGGCCTCGGTGATCAGGCCGGCCGGGTTGGTGAAGTTGATCAGCACCGCACCGGGCGAGCACCGCCGGAGGATCTCGCAGTACGACAGCACCACCGGGATCGTCCGCAGCGCCATCGCGCAGCCGCCGGGCCCGGTGGTCTCCTGCCCCACCAGCCCGTGCCTCAGCGCCACCTCCTCGTCGATGACCCGCCCGGCGTCCCCGCCCACCCGGATCGCCGAGAACACGAAGTCGGCGCCGGTGAAGGCCGCCTCCGCGTCCGGGGTCACCTCGACCACGCCGGGGTGGCCGAGCGCGGCCGCCAGCCCGGCGGCCAGCCGCCCGATCGTGTCGCGCCGCTGCTGGTCCGGCTCGAACAGCGAGATCGTGTCGAAGCCGGCCTCCGGCTGGGACAGGACCCCCCGCACGAACGCGGGCATCCGCACCCCGCCGCCGCCGAGAACCGCGAGCTTCACCCGTGTGCATCCCCTTCCCGCGCCGCTTCCCGGGCGGCACCGGCCGCCGCTTCTCGTGCCGCCTCCCCGAGCACGGCCGCCACCAGCGGCGCGGCCGCGCTCAGCCCTTCCACCTGGACCTCCCCCACCGCGCCCAGCTTGCTGACGGTCTGCGAGCCTGCCTCGTTCCCGGCCACCGCTGCCTCGGTGATCGACGCGCCCTGGGACAGCGCCCCGATCAGCGCCCCGGCGAAGGCGTCGCCCGCGCCGGTCCGGTCCCTGACCTCGACCTGCCGGATGCCGTCGGTCACCTCGGTCCGGCCCGCCCGGTCGGCGACCACGGCGCCGTCGGCGCCCCGTTTCAGCACCACCCAGCGGCTCCAGCCGACCGCCTCGTCGAGCGCCGCCGCGACCGACCCGGCCCGGGTGAGCCGCAGCAGCTCGTCGGCGTTGGGCAGGAACACATCCGCCCGGCGGGCACAGCTCACGACCGCTTCCGGGTGGCTGGCGATGTCATTGAGCGCGACATCGAGGGCGACCCGGACACCGAGCGCCCGGGCCTCGTCCAGCAGCCCTATCACACATGGTTCTGCGTGCAGGTAGCACCAGGCCGGGCGGTACCGGCGCAGGACCTCCAGCCAGTGGTCGGCGTCCGGGCACTCCTCCTGCGGGCGGGGCGGGACGTAGGAGACGAACGCGCGGTCGCCGTCGAAGTTCAGCACCACCGTGATGCCGGCCACCCGCCCCGGCACGTACCGCGACGCGGACAAGTCGACCCCCGACCGCTGACAGTGCTCCTGCACCACCCGGGTGCCGAGGTCGTCGCCCAGCCGCGCCGACAGGCCCGCGCGCATTCCCAGCCCGCTCGCGGCCGTGGCGACCGTGACCCCGCCGCCGCCGCAGGAGACGGCGAACTCGTCGGCGAACACCTCCTCGCCCGGGCCCGGCAGCGGCACGTGGCCGAAGACGACTTCCAGGAACACGGTGCCGAACGCGACCAGGTCCAGCGCCGGCGTCGTACCCGGGGCCGACGCCGCAGCCCGGGCGGGCGCCACGTCCTGGGCCCGCGTCACCGGAACGCCTCCGTGGCCGCGTCGGCCCGCGCCACATGGCACGCGACGCTGCGCCCGGGCAGCAACGGCCGCAGCGGCGGGGTGACGCGGTGGCACTCGTCGACCGCGAGCGGGCAGCGCCAGCGGAACCGGCAGCCCGGGACCGGGTCGATCACCCTGGGCGGCTCGCCGCGGTCGGTCTCCGCCCCCACCGCGAGCGCGGCCCGCGGGTCGGGCACCGCCGACAGCAGCAGCTGGGTGTAGGGGTGCCGCGGGCTGGCGAGCACCTCCTCGGCCGGCCCTGACTCCGCGATCTGGCCCGCGTACATGACGATCAGCCGGTCGGCCACGTACCGCGCGCTGGCGATGTCATGGGTGATGTAGAGGACCGAGACGCCTCCCTCGTCGCGCAGCCCGGCCATCAGGTTGAGCAGGCCGATCCGGATCGAGACGTCCAGCATCGAGACCGGCTCGTCGGCCAGGATCAGCTTCGGCCGCATCGCCAGCGCCTGCGCGAACCCGACCCGCTGCCGCTGCCCGCCGCTCAGCTCGTGCGGGAACCGCTGCAGCACGTCGGCGGCGGGAGTCAGCCCGACGGCGGTGAAGACACGCTCCGCCTCCTCCTGCCGCTGCTGCCCGGACAGCTCGGGCCGGTGCAGCGCGAGGCTGCGCATGACCCCGTGCGAGACCCGGAACACCGGGTTGATCGAGCTGAATGGGTCCTGGAAGACCATCGGCACGTCGCTGCGGTACCGCAGCGCGGCGGACCGCGAGCGCAGCCCCGACAGCCGCTTGCCCTGGAAGTAGATCTCCCCGCTGGTCGGCTTGTAGATCCTGGCCAGCAGCCGGGCGATGGTCGACTTGCCGCTGCCGCTCTCGCCGACCAGTGCCACGATCTCGCGCTCGCCGATGGCCAGGTCCACGTCGTCGACCGCGTGCAGCGTGCGCCGGGACAGCGCGTTGCCGATCTTGAAGTGCCTGGTCAGCTTCTCGGTCGCCAGCAGCGGCGGGGTGCCGTCCGCCGGTGCCGCGGGCTGGCGGTCAGTCAGCTCAGTCATGCCGGGCCGCCTCCTCCTGCAGGAAGCACCGCACCAGCGTCCCGTCCACCTCGTACAGGCCCGGCGGCTCCGCCCGGCAGCGGGGCATCACCTGGGGGCACCGGTCGGCGAACCGGCAGCCCTCCGGGAGCAGGGCCAGGTTGGGCGGACTGCCCGGGATGCCGGTCAGCGGCACCCGCGGGCCCCGGATGGACGGGAACGCCTCCATCAGGCCCGCGGTGTAGGGGTGCAGCGGCGTGTCGAACACCCGCCGGGTGGGGCCGGACTCGGCCACCTGCCCGGCGTACATCACCAGCAGCCGGTCGGAGAAGTGGCTGACCAGCGACATGTCGTGGGTGACGAAGATGACCGCGAACCCGAGCTGCTGCTGCAGCTCCTTGATCTGGACCATCAGCGATCGCTGCGCGACGACGTCGAGCGCGGACGTGGGCTCGTCCATGATCACCAGGTCCGGGGTGAACAGCAGCGCCATCGCGATCATCGAGCGCTGCCGCATGCCCCCGGACAGCTGATGCGGGTAGCTGTGCAGGTGCACCGGGTCGATCCCGACCATCCGCAGCACCTCGGCCGACCGGCCGGCGATCTGCTCCTTCGAGGCCACGCCGTGCGCCCGCAGCGCGTCGGCGAACTGCGCCCCGATCGGCTTGACCGGGTTGAGCGCGTTCATCGCGCTCTGCATCACCACCGACAGGTCCTTCCACCGGACCGCCGCCAGCTCCCGGTCGGTGAGCCCGACCATGCTGCGCCCCCGGAACTGCACGCTGCCGCCGCTGACCACGGCGGGCGGGGTGAGCAGCCCGGCGATCGCGAACAGCAGCGTGGATTTGCCGCAGCCGGACTCGCCCACGATCCCCAGGAACTCGCCCGGGCCGACCTCGAAGCTGACCCGGTCGACCGCGAGCACCGTCCCGCGCTCCATCACGTACTCGGCCGACAGGTCGCGGACGCCGAGGATGGCATCGGCGGGCCCCGGCGCCGGGGCGACGCCGGGAGCGCCGTCACTGAGTGGTCTTGACACTGATCCTCCGGCGCGCCGACTCTGGCCGGCCCCGCCCGCCCCGCGCCCGCATGCTGCGGACCGGCCGGAGCGCCGGGTTGCCGATCTCATCGAACGCGTAGTTGAGCAGCGCGAACGCCGCGCCCAGGGCGACGATGCACAAGCCGGGCGCGATGATCCACAAGGGCGCGACCTGGAAAGCCTCGTTGTTCTCGGCCCAGTACAGCATCGTCCCCCAGCTGGTCACGTTCGGGTTCCCGAGCCCGATGAACTGCAGGCCGGAGGAGAACAGCACCGCATACAGCGCGTTGGTCAGGAAGCTGGCAACGAGCAGCGACGTCATCGTGGGGATGATCTCCACGATGATGATGTAGAGCCTGCGCTCCCCCCGGACCCGCGCGGCCTCCAGGAAGTCCCGGTTGCGCAGCGACAGCGCCTGCGCCCGGAGCTGGCGGGCGGTGTAGGACCAGCCGGTCAGCGTGATGACCGCGATCATCACCCCGGTACCGGCGCCGTGCAGGTAGCTGCCGATGATGATCAGCAACGGGAACAGCGGGATGACCAGGAGCACGTCCGTGAGGACGCCGAGCACGCCGTCCCAGGCACCGCCGAGATAGGCGGCGGCCACGCCGATCAGCATCGCGACCAGGGTGGCGCCGAGGCCAACCCCGAACGCGATCAGCAGTACCGGCCGGGCGCCATACACGAGCTGGGCAAACATGTCCTGGCCGAGGGCGGTCGTGCCGAGCAGATGCGCCGGGGACACCCCCAGCAGCCGGTGGTAGACCTGGGCGTTCGGGTCGTCGTGTGCGATGACCCCCGGGAATGCCGCCACCAGGCAGAACAACACCAGCAGCACGACGCCGGTGGTCGCCTTGCGGCTGGCGGTGACGGCGCGGGCCATCCGCCGCAGCGACCTGGCGCCGGTGATCTGGCCGCCGGTGGCGGGCAGTCCGCCCATCGCCGGCGGGGCCCCGGCTGACGGCGGGGCGGGACCGGTCAGCGAGCCGGGCTGGCCGCCGGGCTCCCCCGGCCCGCTGGGTGCGCGAAGGGTGGCCACCGCTAGCTCGCCGCCCTGGTCCGGGGATCCAGGATGGCGGTGGCCAGGTCGGACAGCAGGATCGCCAGCAGCACACCCACGGTGATCAGCAGGAACAGTGCCTGCATCAGGGGGTAGTCGGTGTTCTGGACGGCTTGCAGCAGCAGCCAGCCGACGCCCTGATAGTTGAAGACGTACTCGACCAGGATCGCGCCGCCGAGCACGAACCCCAGCGACATCGCGAAGCCGGTGAGGTTCGGCAGTATCGCGTTCCTCGCCGCGTAGTCCAGCATGACCCGCCTGCCGGGCAGGCCCTTGGCCCGGGCCATCCGCACGTAGTCCTCTGCCAGCGTAGTGATCATGGTGTTGCGCATGGTGAGTATCCAGGTGCCGATCGTCGTGATGAGCAGGGCGAACGCGGGCAGGATGGCGTGCTCGAGCACATTACCGATGAACGACAGCGACAGCGATGGCGTCAGGGTGTAGGTGTAGCTGAAGAAGTAGGGGAGCACCCGCAGTTTCACGCCGAAGATCAGGATCAGGATCAGGCCGAGCCAGAAGAACGGGACGACGGTCAAGATCACGAAGAACGGCGGCATGATGCTGTCGAGCCAGGTTCCCCGCCGCCAGGCGGCGACGATGCCGATGCCGGTGCCCAGCACGAACGCGAGCACCGTGGTGACCCCCACCAGCCCGAGGGTCCACGGGATCGCGTTCAGGATGATCCGGCCCACCGACGTGCCGGTCTGGGTGGTCAGCGAGTTACCGAAGTTGAACCTCGCCACGTTCCCCAGGTAGCCGAAGTACTGCGCGACCACATTCTGATGCGTGCCGATGCCGAACTGCTGCTCGAGCACATGCAGGGCCTGCGGGCTGGTTCCGCCCTTCAGCTTTCCGATGATCGCCAGCGCCGGGTTGCCGGGCATCAGCCGCGGCAGCACGAAGTTCAGCGTCAGCGCCGCCCACAGGGTCAGCAGGAAGAAACCCAGCCGGCGCAGCGCGAACCTCATGCCCTCCTCCTCCGAGTCACCGGGGGTTACCTCCTAGCCTCCCGCCCAGGGCCGGTCCCGCAAGGGGACCAGGGCCCCGGGCGGCTGGCTGCCGTTACTTCTTGGGCACCAGGTGCATCAGCACCTGCGCCCAGTCGGGATAGATGTAGATGGCCGGCCGGGCGTAGGGGTTGGCGGGGGTAGGCCAGCCGCTGAAGCTGCCAGCGTCGTACTGGAACCAGTCCACCCCTTCGGTGACCGGGATCACCGGCACCTGGGAGAGCATGACCTTCTGCAACTGGTTGACGATCGCGTGCTGCTCCGCCGGGTTGGTGGTGGCGGCGTACTCGTTGATCAGCTTGTCGGTGGCCGGGTCGCGGTACCGCTCGAAGTTGGACCCGGCCGCGGTGCCGATCGGCGCGGTGTTGCCCGAGTAGAGGTCCTGCCGCAGTTCGTAGTACGGGGAGGGCCCGCCGGTCTGCCCGTAGTACCCGAGGTCGAACTTGCCCGTGTAGATGTCGCTCTGCCAGGTGTTGTAGGCCACGTTGCTGGGTGTCACCTGGATGCCGACGGCCTTCAGGTTGGCGATGATGACCTGCATCGACGCCACCCAGTCGGAGAACCCGCCGTTGTTGATGACGGTGAAGGACAGCGGCTTCCCGGAGGGGGTCTGGAAGATCCCGTTGGAGCCCCGCTTGAAGCCGGCGTCCTGCAGGATGGAGATGGCCTTGGCCGGGTTGTAGGCGTAATTGCCGTAGGAGGCCAGCTGCTGCTTGTCGAGCCAGCTGGCGAACGTCGGGGTGGCGATGCCGGCCTGGTTGGAGGCGGGCTCGTAGCCGTACTCGCCGATCGAGGAGACCTTCGGCCGGTTGATCGCATACGCCATCGCCCGCCGCACGGCCACGTTCTTCAGGATCGGGTTCGTCAGGTTGATGAACAGGGTGACGTTCGCGACCGGCGGGAACCAGTAGTGGTAGCTCGGGTTCTTCGACAGGTAGAACTGCTTGATGCTGGGGATGAACTGGCTGCCCCACTGCGCCTGGCCGTTGGCCAGGTAGGTGTTGGCCGTGTCGTTGGACAGGAACGCCGGGTAGTTCACGGTGCCGACCTTCGGCAGGCCAGGCTGCCAGTAGTGCCGGTTGGCCTGGTAGGTGATGTTCTGCGGTGTGCACTTGCCCATCGTGAACGCGCCGGTGCCGACAGGATGCTTGTCCGGGTAGGTCACCGGGTTGGCGATCTTCGACCAGATGGCCTTCGACACGATCGGGATCTGGTCGCCGATGTAGTAGAAGTAGGGCACCCCGGCGGCCTTGAACTTCATGACCACCTGGTTTGAGCCCTGCTGGGTGACGCTGGACAGCACCGACCAGACGGAGTTGATGTCGAGGGTCTTGTGCTGCTTCAGCAGGTTGAACGTGTAGACGACATCGGCGGCCGTCAGCGGCGTTCCGTTGGCGAACTTCACCCCGTTGCGGATGGTGAAGGTGAGCTGCTTGTCGCCGCTACCCCAGGCCCACTTGGTGGCCAGCCACGGGGTCGCCTTGGCGTTCTGGAGCGCGTTCACGAACACCAGCGGCTCGTAGATGTTGCCGTTCGAGAAGCTGATATCGGACAGGTTGAAGGGGTTGAAGTCGCAGGCCCAGGTCCCGCCGCTCTCGTTGTCGATGGTGAGCGAGCCGCTCGGGCCCGACGACCCACCGGACGACGACGATGAACTGCCGCCGCAGGCGGCTGCCACCAGTGCCGCAGCCGACAGGACGGCGATGGTTGCTATGCGTCTCATGACGATGATCCCTCACTGACGGTGTTCCAGACAGGGACGGGCGCGCCGCCGGCGGGGTGTCCCGCCGCGGCAGCGTCCATGGCGAGCGCGACCGCGCCGATGAGCGGTGCGTCGGAGGGGAAGCGGGCCGCCACGAGCTCGGGCGGGAACGGGGCGCCTGCGTCCAGGGCCTGCTGCAGCAGCGGCTGCAGCCGATGCCACGACCCGACCATGCCGCCGCCCACCGCGATCCGGGCCGGGTTGATGCAGATAGCGATATTGACGAGGTGGTATGCCAGCTCGGTGACGAACTCGGTGCGCAGCCGGCCGAGCTCCGGCTGGCCATCACCGGCCGCGAACACGTCGGCGGCAGACGCTGCGGGGCCGTCCGGCCCGGCATGGCCGCTCGCCCGCCGGGCCATCGCCTTGCCGCTGACCATGTCCTCCAGCGGGACCCTGGCGGCAGGGCCGAGCCCCACGTCGGAAACGGCGCGCAGGTTGTAGCCGATCTCCCCGGCCGCGCCGTTGGCGCCGCCGACGACCTGGCCGCCGGCCACCAGGGCGGCGGACAGGCCGGTGCCGAGATTCAGGTAGACGGCCGGGTCGGCGCCTGCCAGGGCACCCCAGCGTGCCTCGGCGCGGGCCGCCGCCTTGGCGTCGGTGGCCATCCGGACCGGGATGCCGGGAAAGGCGGCGCGCAGCTCGCGCCCCAGCGGCAGCTCGCCCCAGCCGTCGATCGCGGGCGCCAGCTCCACCCGGTCCTCGAATGGGATCCCGAACGTCGACACCCCCACCGCGGCGATCGGCCGGGCGGGGGCGGCCGACGCCAGCAGGTCGCGGGCCGCCTGGATGCCGCGCTCGAAGCTGGCCCGGGCGCCGAGCTCGCCGCCGCTGGCAACGGTGACCGAGCCGAGCCTGTCCCCCGCGGGCACGCAGACCGCGATGGCGATCTTGGAGCCACCGAAATCTAGTCCGAGTACGACCGACGAATCCACTAAGCCTTCCATTGCGGGAGGTCAGAGGCACATTTCAGGTGGTATGGTACAAATTTGGTTAGGATAGTATCCTAACTATCACGCTCGGACAAGGCCCTCGCTGCTCCCGCTGGCGGCATCGTGACGGAGCACCGGCGGGTGCGCCATAGCGCCACGGCCGCCGGCCCGCGCCGCGCAGCGGGCCGGCGCGCATGGCGGGCGGAGCGTACCCGGACGGAGAGCGCGGCCGGCCGGGATCTGCTGGACACGGCCTTGCTGCGCACTGCGCGGAGATGAGGCAGGATGCAGGCGGAGGTGGCAGTGACGGTGATGCCGGCTGGCGCATCCGGGGCGGTGGCGGCCGGGGCGGTGGCGGCCGCGCGTCCCCGGCTGATCCGCGCTCTGAACGAGCAGCTGCTGCTCGGCCATATCCGCGAGCTGGGCCAGTGCTCACGGGCCGACCTGGCCCGGCTGTCCGGGCTGTCCAAGCCGACGGTGTCGGTCGCGCTCGGGAACCTGGAGCGGGCGGGCCTGGTCCGCACCGCCGGCCAGCGCATGGGCCGGCCGGGCAGGTCGGCGCTCCTGTACGAGATACGTCCCGAGGCGGGCTTCGTGCTCGGCCTCGACCTCGGGGCACAGTACGTCCGCGGCGCCCTGGCGGACCTGGCGGGCGGGGTCCGGGCCCGGGCGGAGGCCAGGTCCCGGGCCGCCAGCGGGCGCGGCCGCGCGGTGGAGCTGATCGGCCTGGCCGAGGACCTGTGCGCGCAGGCCAGGCTCGCCCCGGCAGAGGTCATCCAGACCGTCATCGGCAGCCCGGGCGTGTACGACCCGCGCCGCCAGGCCCTGGCCCTCACCGGTGACCTGCCCGGCTGGGACCGCCCGGCGGTGCTGGCCCGGCTGCGGGAGGCGCTCGGGGACTCGCTGGTCATCGAGAACGATGTCGACGCGGCGGCGATGGCCGAGCGGGCGCACGGGCACGGGCGCGAGGTCGAGAGCTTCGCGTTCGTGTCGGTGGGCACCGGTATCGGCATGGGCCTGGTCATCGGCGGGCAGCTCTTCCGCGGCAGTCACGGGGTGGCGGGCGAGATCGCCTACCTGCCGATGTCCGGCGGTCACGGCGCGGACCCGCACGACGCCCGGCGGCGGGGCACCCTGGAGGCCGCGGCCTCCGCGTCGGCCGTGGTGCGGGCCGCCCGGCGGGCCGGGCTGCGGGGCCCGGTCTCGGCGCGGCGGGTGTTCACCGCGGCGGCCAAAGGCGACGACCGGGCGGCGGCCGTGGTGGCCGAAGAGGCGGCCCTGGTGGCGCGGGTGCTGTGCGCGATCGTGACCATCGTTGACCCGGGGCTGATCGTGCTCGGCGGCGGCATCGGCCAGGCACCCGGCTTCGCCGACGCGGTGACCAGGGAGCTTGAGCGCATCGCGCCGGTCAGGCCGCAGGTGCGGGTCAGCGCGCTCGGCACCGAGGCAGTGGTGGACGGCTGCCTCGCGGCCGGGACCGGCCTCGCCTGGACGCAGCTGACCGGGCGGCTGGCGGCCGCCGACAGCCCCGACGGCCAGCAGGGCAGCGCGTCGTGAGCCACCAGCCGCCGGCCCCGGCCCGCCCCGGCAGCGGGACGCGGGCACCCGGGCAGCTGATGGCGGCGGAGATGGCCGCCCAGCCGGAGGTGCTGGCCCGGCTGGCCGGGCGGGCCGCCGCGGACGCCGCTGCGGTGCGGGCGGTGCTGCCCGGGCCGCTGGCGGGCGTGATGTTCGTGGCCCGCGGCTCCTCCGACAACGCGGCCGTGTTCGGCCGCTACCTGACCGAGCTCACCGCCGGGCGGCCGGCCGGGCTGGCCGCGCCCAGCCTCTACACCCGGTACCGGGCCGCCGCGGACTGGCACGGCTATCTGGTGATCGCGCTGAGCCAGTCGGGCGCGACCCCCGAGATCCTCACCACCGCCGAGGCCCTGCGGTCCCGCGGGGCCAGGGTCATCGGCATCACGAACGAGCCCGGCAGCCCGCTGGCCGGCGTGACCGACCTGGTGCTGACCACGGACGCCGGGCCGGAGCGGGCCGTGCCGGCCACCAAGACCGTGACCGCGCAGCTGGCCGTGCTGGTCTCGGTGGCGGCGGCGCTCGGCCCCGGCGCGGCCGCCGAGGAGGTGCTCCCCCGGCTGCCGGACGCGGTGCGGGCCGTGCTGGCGGACCCGGGCCCGGTGACGTCCCTGGCGGCCGGGTGGGCCGCGCTCGACCGCCTGGTGGTGACGGGACGCGGGCTGGGGTACGCGGCGGCGCTGGAGACCGCGCTCAAGGTCAAGGAGACGTCCGGGATCCTGGCCGAGGGCATCTCCGCCGCCGACCTGCGGCACGGGCCGATCGCGGCGGTGTACGCGGGCGCGCCGGTGCTGCTGGTGGACGCGGGCGGGCCCGCGGCCGCGGACCTCGCCGAGCTCAGGGAGCTCCTGCAGCGGCGCGGCGCCGAGAGCGCGGCGCTGCCCGGGCCAGTCGCGGCCGGCCTGCCCGAGCCTGCCCAGGTGATCACGGCGGTGGTGCGCGGCCAGCAGCTCGCTCACGCCCTCGCGCTTGCCCGGGGAGCCGACCCCGACTCCCCCGCCCACCTGACCAAGGTCACCGGCACCACCTGACCGGCGCCGCCGGCCACCAGACCGGCGCCACCGGCACCACCCGACCGGCGCCGCCGCCCGCCCGCGGCAGATCCGCCGGCCCGCACCGGCCATCCGGCAGCGGAGCGAGCCGCTGGCGGGAATCAGTCGTGGGCGATGAGCGGGTCGGTCGCGTCCGGGCGCACCCCGCCGAACATCCGGGCGGCCTGGTCCGCGCGCAGCCCCACGAACGTCCCCTCCGCCTCGACCAGCACCGTGCCAGGGCCGGCGGCGGTGGTGATGACGCCCCGGGCGGTGACGCGACGGCCGTTCACCCCGGTCACCTCCGCGGTGAGACGGAGCGGGGTCTGCAGCGGCACCGGCGCCCGGTACCTGGTCTCCAGCCTGACGGTCATGCCCGGGTGCCCCGCCGCGCTGGTCGCGTAGCCGAGCAGCTGATCCAGCAGCATCGCGCTGACGCCGCCGTGCGCGAAGCTGGGCGGCCCCTCGAAGGCCAGGCCGAGGGTGCAGGTACCGGTCACCGCCGTCCCGGTCACCTCGATGCGCAGCGGCGGGGCGAGCGCGCTGCCGCTGCCGGTCACTGGGTTGTACATCCGGAACCCGCCCAGCAGGTCGTCAGCGCCCGGCAGCTCCGCCCGCGTCCGCAGGCGCTGGCTCAGCGTCGCCGCTGCCGTCCTGACCTGCGCGGTCACCTGCCCGAGCACGTCTTCGGTGGCCTCGGTGGCCGACGCGGCCCCGGCCAGTTCCCGCAGCGCATCCCCCAGCTCGGTGATGGCCGCGCGGCGGCTGCGAAGCACCTCGTCCTGACCGGCCGGCCGGGCACCCAGGGGGTGATGACTGCGCCCGGGCTCGCTGACCGAACCGCTCTCCGCCACCGCGCCCTCCCGGCCCCCGGCTTGCCTGCCTGAGGCAACGATTATCACCGCCCGCCCCGTGATCGCCGGCGGCGCCCCCGGGTGCTCCCGGAGCGCCCGGTTGCGCCCGGTGCACCCGGTGCGCCCGGTGATCCCGGTGCTCCCGGTGCGCCAGCGGAGCCAGCCGCGGCGAAGTGGCAGCCGCCGGCGCATGGGAGGGTGGGGATCGTGGGCGATGCGGACGGCTCCCGCCCGGTCCCGGTGGACCGGCCGGTGATGCTGCAGCGGTGGGAGCGGCTGACGTTCCTGCACTGGCCCTACGAGCCGGCCACGGTGCAGCGGTTGCTGCCGGCCGGGCTGCAGGCCGACGTGCTCGCCGGGACGGCCTGGGTGGGGCTGGTCCCGTTCTTCATGCGGGTGTCGGCATCGGCCGGGCAGCACCTGCCGTGGGTGTCGGACTTCTGCGAGACGAACGTGCGGACCTACGTCCGGGACCGGGACGGGCAGACCGGGATCTGGTTCTTCTCGCTCGATGCCGCCCGCCTCGGGGCGGTCGTGACCGCCCGCGCGGCCTTCGGGCTGCCGTACTTCTGGTCGTCGATGCGGATCGACGAGCGCGGCGGCCAGATCGCCTATCGCTGCCGCCGCCGGCAGCCCGGCCGGGGCGGCCCGGCCAGCCTGGTACGGATCAGCCGGGGCGGACCGTACCGCCCCGGCGAGCTGGGCGAGCGTGATCACTTCCTGACCGCGCGGTGGCTGCTGTTCAGTGCCTCCGGCACCCGCAGGCGGCTGGCGCGGGCCGCCCACCCGCCCTGGCCGCTGTATCGCGCCGAGGTGGCCGGCCTGGACGACGGCCTGCTGCCCGCCGCCGGCCTGCCCCGGCCGGACGGCGCGCCGCTGGTGCACTACTCCCCCGGCGTGGACGTGCGGATCGGCCGGCCGGAGCCGTGGCGCTGAGAAGCGC
>DASQSC010000247.1:0-5568 GCA_035642555.1 Streptosporangiaceae bacterium
GACGTTCTTCACCACCTTCCCGCCGGACCGGGCCACGGTGCCGTCCGCCCGGATCATCGTGACGCCGATGACCAGGTCGCGGGGCGTGCCGTAGCGCAGCCGCCGCGGCCCGGCGATCCCGGTGGCCAGCAGCCCGCCCACTGTCCCGGTCCCGCTGCCGGGGCCGCCGGCCCGGGCCGCCGGCTGGCCGGGAGCCCTGTTTGCCGCTGGCAGGTCGATGGCCAGCTGCTGGCCGGCCCCGGCCAGCACCTCGCTGAGCTTGTCCAGCCGGACGCCGGCCTGGGCCTTCACCACCAGGTCGCCGGCGGCGTGCTCCAGCACCTGGTCCAGCCGGGTCATGTCCAGCACCAGGTCACACCGCTCCGGCGGGGCTCCCCAGGACAGCTTGCTGCCCGTTCCCCGGGCCACCACCGCCAGCCCCTCCGCGGCGGCCGCCCCCAGCAGGGCGCTGGCCTCGCCGATCGTGGCCGGAGCGGCGGCGTACCGCGGGGCTAGCCCGGCGACCGCATCGCCGGGAGCGGCCGGGCCGGCGCCCGCGCACGCTTTGGCCAGGGCCCGCGGGACCGCGTCAGTCGTCATGCGGCAGCTCCTGGCAGGAGACCGTTCGGAAAGATCGGAGGGCGCATCAGAACTGTTCCGCCTGCCCGGAGGCGACCAGCGGGTGGGGGGAACGGCGGGCACCGGGCACCTCCCCGCACAGCCGCGGGGTCGGGAAGACCTTGCCCGGGTTGCACAGGCTGGCCGGGTCGAACGCGCACCGCAGCAGCTGCATCGTGTCCAGGTCCTCGGCCCCGAACATCTTCGGCATGTACCGCGACTTGTCCACGCCCACCCCGTGCTCGCCGGTGATCGACCCGCCGTGCTCGATGCACAGGTCGAGGATGGCGCCGGACAGCACCTCCGCCGCCTCGGTCGCCTCCGGCACCGCGTCGTCGTAGAGGACCAGCGGGTGCAGGTTGCCGTCCCCGGCGTGGAACACGTTCGCCACCCGGATCCCGGACGACGCCGACAGCTCCGCGATCCGGTCCAGTACCGAGCCGAGCGCGGTCCGCGGGACCACCCCGTCCTGCACGATGTAGGCGGGCGAGATCCGCCCCACGGCGGCGAACGCGGACTTGCGGCCGGCCCAGATGGCGGCCCGTTCGGCGGCGTCCGCGGCCTCCCTGATCTCGGTGGACCCGCACTGCTCGCAGATCGCCCTGACCTTGGCGAGATCGGCCTCCACGTCCGGCCGCGGCCCGTCCAGCTCGACGATCAGTACCGCGCCCGCCCCGGCCGGGTAGTTGCAGGCCACGGCCGCCTCAGCGGCCTCGATCGCGAGCGCGTCCATCATCTCGATCGCGCCGGGCACGATCCCGGCCCCGATGATGGCCGACACCGCCTGCCCGCCCTCGCCCGTGGTCCGGAACCCGGCCAGCAGGCACACCACCCGTTCCGGCAGCCTGGTCAGCCTGACCACGATCTTGGTGACGATGCCGAGCGTCCCTTCCGAGCCGGTGAACGCGCCCAGCAGATCGTAGCCGGGCGCGGCGCCGGTGCCGTCCCCGAGCCAGGTCAGCTCGCCGGCCGGGGTGACGATCTCAAGCCCCATCACGTGGTTCACGGTGAAGCCGTGCTTGAGGCAGTGGGCGCCGCCGGAGTTCTCGGCCACGTTCCCGCCCACCGAGCAGACGATCTGGCTGGAGGGGTCGGGCGCGTAGAAGTAGCCGTGCGGGCGGGCGGCCTCGCTCACTGCCAGGTTGGTGACCCCCGGCTCCACGATGGCGCGCTGGCTGCCGGCGTCGATCGCGACGATGCGGCGCATCCGGGAGGTGACGATCAGGACCCCGTCGGCGCGGGGGAGCGCCCCGCCGGACAGGCCGGTGCCCGAGCCGCGCGCCACGAACGGCACCCCGGCGGCGGCGCATTCGGACACCACGGCGGCGACCTGCTCCGCCGTCTCCGGCAGCACCACCAGCCCGGGCGCGGCCCGATGAGAGGTCAGCCCGTCGCACTCGTAGGTGCGTAGCTCGAGCGGGTCGGTCACCACCGCTTCCTGGCCGCAGATCCTGGTCATCGCGGGGATCAGCTGCTCGATCATCGTCTCCCCTCGGGGCAGGGACTCCCGGACGGATCGCCCGCCGGGTCTTCCCAGTCCCCAGCCTGCCGCTCATCCCGGCGGTTTTCCAGGCCCCGGCCGGGCGGACCGCCGCCGCGGGCGTGAGGCCGGGGGCGTGAGACCGGGGGCGTGAGGCCGGCGGCGTGAGGCCGGCGGCGGTTCCGGTGATCAGGTTGCGCCGTTCCGTCACCGGTGGTACCTGTTCTGTGGCGGTCTTGTACGCGTAGCCGCTCGGCATGCAAGCCGATGGCCAGGGTCTCAGGGCGGATGCCCTCGCGTCGCGGCCCGGCTGTTTCCCCGAGTGAGGCGGAATAGGTGCCTGAGGAAGGCTTCCCCGTCCAGTGGACGGGGCGGTGCGCAGTGATCACGCTGCCCTCAGAGGTGGACACGAGCAACGGCGACCAGATCCGGTCCGACCTGCTCACCGCCATTGACCAGGGGGCGGCGCCGCTGATCGTCGACCTGAGCACGACGACGTTCTGCGATTCGGCGGGCGTGAAGGCGGTCGTGAGCGCGTACCGGCGGGCGGTCACCAAGGGCACGGACATCCGGCTGGTGATCGCTTCCCCGATGGTGCGGCGGGTGTTCGCTCTCACCGAGGCCGACCGGCTGGTCTCCGTCTTTACCACGCTCGCCGAAGCCAGCAGCGACCTCGCTGACCTGGGCCGCCCGTCCCGCGACGGGGACGGAGCGGCCGGGTAGCCGGGCTGGCCCCGGTGCTGTGGGCTGGCGGCGGGCCGGCCTCAGGGCATCCGCTCGTAGGCCGGCAGCGTCAGGAACTCCGAGTAGTCGTCGGCCAGCGCGACCTCCGTGAACAGCGCCACCGCCTGGTCGTACCGGGCGGAGTCGAAGCCCGCCCCGGCCGCGTCGCGGATGGTGGCCAGTTCCTCCTGGATGATCCGCTCCACCAGGTCCCTGGTCACGCGCGGGCCGTCGTCGAGGGCGATGTCATTGTGGAGCCACTGCCAGACCTGGGACCGGGCGATCTCGGCCGTGGCGGCGTCCTCCATCAGGTTGAAGATCGCGACCGCGCCGTTCCCGCCCAGCCAGGTGGCCAGGTACTGCAGGCCCACGCTGATGTCGTTGCGCAGCCCGGCCTCGCTGAACCGGCCGGGGGTCTTGCTGACCGCGAGCAGCTCCCCGGCGGTCACGCTGACCTCGTCCCGGAGCCGGTCAAGCTGGTTCGGCCGGTCGCCGAGGGCGTCGTCGAAGACCTCCTTGCACAGCCCCACCAGGTCGGGATGGGCGACCCAGGAGCCGTCGAACCCGTCCCCGGACTCCCGCGCCTTGTCGTCGCGCACCTTCGCCAGCGCGGTGGCGTTGACCTCCGGGTCGCGGCGGCTGGGAATGAACGCCGCCATGCCTCCCATGGCGTGCGCGCCCCGCCCGTGACAGGTCTTGACCAGCAGCTCGGTGTAGGCCCGCATGAACGGGGCGGTCATGGTGACCGAGTTGCGCTCCGGCAGCACGAAGTCCCGGCCCCGGGAGCGGAACTTCTTGATGATGCTGAACAGGTAGTCCCACCGGCCCGCGTTCAGCCCCGCGCTGTGGTCGCGCAACTCGTAGAGGATCTCCTCCATCTCGAACGCGGCCGGGATGGTCTCGATCAGGACCGTCGCCCGGATCGTCCCGCGCGGGATGCCCAGCGAGTCCTGGGCGTAGTTGAACACGTCGTTCCAGAGCCGGGCTTCGGCGTGACTCTCGATCTTCGGCAGGTAGAAGTAGGGGCCCGAGCCCTTGTCGAGCTGCACGCGGGCGCAGTGCAGGAAGTAGAGGGCGAAGTCGAACAGGGCGCCGGAGACCCGCTGGCCGTCCACCAGCAGGTGCTTCTCGTCCAGATGCCAGCCACGGGGCCGGACCACGATCGTGGCCAGTTCCCCGTCCGGGCGGAGCCGGTAGGACTTGCCGTCCTCGCTGGTGAAGTCGACGGTGCGGGCCAGCGCGTCCTTGAGGTTGAGGTGGCCGGTGATCATGTTCTCCCAGAGCGGGGTGTTGGCGTCCTCGAAGTCGGCCAGCCACACGTTCGCCCCGGAGTTGAGCGCGTTGATGGTCATCTTCCGCTCGGTCGGCCCGGTGATCTCCACCCGGCGGTTCACCAGGCCCGGCGCCGGGGGAGCCGCCCGCCATGAGGTGTCCTCCCTGACCTGCCGGGTCGCCGGCAGGAAGTCCAGCATCCCGCCCGCTGACAGCTCCACCTGCCGGGTCTGCCGGGCGGCCAGCAATTCGGCCCGGCGCGGCCCGAACTCCCGCTGCAGGGAGGCGACCAGGCCGAGTGCCTGCGGGGTGAGAATCTCGTCGTAGCGCTCCCCGTCGGGCCCGGTGATCTCCACGCCCTCGACAGCGGTCATGTCGTGCTCCTCCCGGATCGTGGACAGACCTCACAGCCCTTGGCGGCAGGTGGCTTGCCGTGTTCCTAGACGCTAACTATCCCGCTGAGACGGGTCAAAGACTCCGCGGAGAGTCAAAGACTCCCCGGAGAGGAATGTTACTGATCGGTAATGAGGCGGGTCCGCCGGGGGCCGCCGCGCCGGGGCACAACCGGTCAGGCGCAGGTGTTATTGAAGTGACGACCTTCCGGAGGCATGACAGCATTGACAGACCAGCGGCCAGTGGCCCGATTCCCGATTCCCGATGAGCAGGGTGCCGTGCGCAGGCGCCGAACCGAGGCAGACATGACGTCACTTGCCGGCGGGCAGGAACCGGCTCCGGCGGACGGGCGAGCCGCCGCCTGGGCCGCCGATGATGCCGCCCGCGACGACGGCGGGGAGCTGGACCTGCTCGACCGGCACGCGCTCCGGCGGGTAGCCGGCCTGTCCACCGAGCTGGAGGATATCAGCGAGGTCGAGTACCGCACCCTGCGGCTGGAGCGGGTGGTACTCATCGGCGTCTGGGCTGACGGCACGCTGGCCAGCGCCGAGAACTCGCTCCGCGAGCTGTCCCGGCTGGCTGAGACCGCGGGCTCGCTGGTGCTCGACGGCCTGATCCAGCGCCGCTCGCAGCCGGACCCGGCCACCTATGTCGGCGCCGGCAAGGCGTCGGAACTGGCCGCGCTGGTGGTGGCGACCGGGGCCGACACCGTGATCTGCGACGGTGAGCTCAGCCCCAGCCAGCTGCGCCGGCTGGAAGGCATGGTGAAGGTCAAGGTCATCGACCGGACCGCGCTGATCCTTGACATCTTCGCGCAGCACGCCCGCAGCAAGGAGGGCAAGGCGCAGGTCGAGCTGGCCCAGCTGCAGTACCTGATACCGAGGCTGCGCGGCTGGGGCGAGTCGCTGTCCCGGCAGGCGGGCGGCCGGGTGGCGGCCGGCGGCGGAATCGGCGCCCGCGGCCCCGGCGAGACCAAGCTGGAGACCGACCGGCGCCGGATCCGGACGCGCACCGCCAAGCTGCGGCGGCAGATCAGCGAGATGTCGGGCAGCCGCAAGGTCCAGCGCGGCCAGCGCCGCCAGCGGGAGGTCCCGTCGGTGGCG
>DASQSC010000248.1:0-7854 GCA_035642555.1 Streptosporangiaceae bacterium
ACCTCGCTGCTGGTCTCGCCGCCCCTCGGCGCGGCCGTCGTGCTGCTCACCAACGCCGTCCACCCCGCCCGGCGGCCTGCCGAGACCGCGGCCCTGCGGGCGCAGGCCCACCGCGCCGTGCGGCGCGCGATCGCGAAGGCCTAAGCTCGGTGCCATGACGCTTGCAGAACGGAAGGTTCTCCTTCTCGCGGCCGACGACTTCGAGGACACCGAGCTGCTGTACCCGCTCTACCGGCTGGCGGAGGAAGAGGTCGCCGTCACGGTCGCGGGCCTCGACGATCACCCGGTGCACGGCAAGAAGGGCCACGGCCCGGTGCCCGTCGACACCACCGTGGACAAGGTCGCCGAGCGTGATTTCGACGCCCTCGTCATCCCGGGCGGATTCGCCCCGGACAAGCTGCGCCGCAGCGCTGCCGTGCTGTCGCTGGTGCAGGCCTTCGACGCGGCTGCCAAGCCGGTGGCGTTCATCTGCCACGCCGGCTGGGTGCCGATCTCCGCGAAGATCCTCAAGGGCCGGCGGGCGACCAGCGTGGGAGCCATCCGGGACGACATGGTCAACGCCGGGACCGACTGGGTGGACGAGGCCACCGTGGTGGACGGCAACCTCATCTCCGCGCGGACCCCGGCCGACCTGGGCCCGTGGATGAAGGCCCTGCTGGCGGCGCTGCGGTAGGCCCGGCTAGCCCTTGACCGAGCCGGCGATGGAGGCGCGGATGAGCTGGCGCTGGGTTCCGGCGAACAGGAGCACCAGCGGCAGGCTGACGATGACGACGGCGGCGGCGAACAGGGTGTAGTAGCTCTCGTTCAGGCCGTAGTAGCTGTAGACCCCGAGCGCCGTTGGGAACAGGTTCTGGCTGGTGGCCGCCAGCAGCACGGTGGGGCCGATGATGTCGTTCCAGACTCCGAGCATCCCGTACAAGAAGGTGATGAGCAGGGCGGGCGCGGTCAGCGGCACGATCACCCGGCCCAGGTAGCGCAGGTAGCTGACGCCGTCCACCCAGGCGGCCTCGTCCAGCTCGCCGGGGATCGCGAGCACGAACGCGGTCAGCAGCACCACGCCGAGCGGCATCCCCGGTTCGATGTGCAGGAGGATGTAGCCGGGCATGTTGTTGAACAGGTGCAGCATCCGCGCCTCGATGAACAGCGGGATGATGGACAACGGCAGGAAGAGCCCGACGGCGAGCAGCGCGTACAGCGCCTGGTGGCCCCGGATGAGGCGGCGGGCGAGGGGGAAGGCGACCAGCAGCGCCAGCAGCGTGGACAGCCCGGAGGCGACGACGGAGTAGACGACGGTGTTGATCAGCTCGCGGGCCAGGTTGGCCCCGGACCAGGCGGTGCCGAAGTTGCCCAGGTCCGGCGAGGTGGGCGGGGTCATCGGGGAGCTCAGGAAGTGCGCCGAGCGCTCGAACGCCACCATCGTGATGTAGAGCACCGGCACGCCGAACAGCAGCAGGATCAGGACGCCGGTCAGCAGCCTGGCCGTGGCGCGGCGGCGGCGGAGGGCGGGGGCGGCGATCATGCCAGCAGCCGCCGCTCGCGCCGGCGCAGGTACCACATCAGCGGCAGCGCGACCACCAGGGTGACCACGAACAGCACGGTTCCCACCGCCGCGCCGTAGCCCAGGTTCGCGCCGCCGGAGGTGCCGAAAGCGGCGTTGAACGACAGCATGCCGAGGGTCATGGTGCCGTTCTGGCCGTCGGTCAGCACGTAGATCAGGTTGTAGACGGTCGCCGCCCCCACCACGGCGAGCAGCACGTTGACCGTCACCGACGGGGCGAGCAGCGGCCAGGTGATGCGCCGCAGCCGCTGCCAGGCCCGGACCCCGTCCAGCGAGGCGGCCTGGTAGATCTCCGGGCTGATGGCCTTCAGCCCGCCGATGAACACCATGGTGGAAAAGCCGGTGTTCTGCCAGATCTGCACGAAGATCACCAGCGGCATCGCCAGCGAGGCCGAGCCGAAGAACGCCGACCTCGCCCCGAACGCGCCCCACAGCGACGACCCCGGCCCCTGCCCGGGGTCGAAGAACAGGATCCATATCAGGCCCACGATCGTGACCCCGAGCACGATCGGCAGGAACACCACCACCCGCATCACCGCGTTCCACCGGGTGTCCCCGACCAGCCGGTGCGCGATCGCCAGCGCGAGCACGTTCTGCAGCACAGTGACCGCGATCACGAACACCGCCGTCGCGATCACCGCCGGCATGAACCCGGGCCGGTTGACGGTGAACATGCTGGTGTAGTTGGCCAGGCCGGTGAAATGGACCGGCGCGCCCGGGAAGTCCGCGTAATCGGTGAACGACACCAGCGCCGTCGCCGCCGCCGGCACCAGGCCGAACAGCACATACACGGCGATCGCCAGCGCGATCCCCGACCACATCAGGGCCCGGGATCGCGCCGACAGCAGCCGCGCCGGGCCCGCCGCCCGCCGCCGGCGGTGCACCGCCCGCCTGACCGCCAGCCTGCCAGCCACCGGGCTCGAAGGCGCCGCGCTGCCGGGCGCGGCGTTCCCGGCAGCGGAGTCCCCGGTCACCGAGCTCCTGGTCACGGGCCCGCCGTCACTGGCGCTGACGCGCCCGGCTCATCCCGTCTGCCAGTCACTCTGGTACATCTGCTCGACCTGGGCAGGCGTCTTCTTGCCCTGGATCAT
Source organism: Streptosporangiaceae bacterium (assembly GCA_035642555.1). Taxonomy (GTDB): domain Bacteria; phylum Actinomycetota; class Actinomycetes; order Streptosporangiales; family Streptosporangiaceae; genus JAIRTY01. The sequence goes on from DASQSC010000248.1 coordinate 2,650, forward strand.
GTCCAGCTGCAGCGTCGGCCAGTTCGCCGGCTGGTCCCAGTACTTGTTGGTGTCGGCCAGCACCGGGAAGTAGGTGGTCCAGTTGACGCCCTTGCCGAACCACGTGCCCAGCACGTGCGCGGAGTAGCTGTTGAACGTGCCGCTGGTCTGGCTGGAGGAGATGCCGGTGATGTCCACGTACTGGGCGTAGATCTTCGGCTGCGAGAAGAACGCCAGCCACTTCATCGCCAGCGCCTTGTGCTTGGACCCGTTCAGCACCGAGAACGTGAGGTCGTTCTGCAGCTCGCTCTGGTTGGCCGAGACCGTGTTGCTGCCCGGCAGCGGGAAGAACCCGACCTGCAGCTTCGGGTTGGCCTTCTGCACCGAGGCCAGGTCCCAGGAGCCATCGAGCAGCATCGCGGCCTTGCCGTTGGCGAAGGCGCCCGGCATGCCCTGCCACGGCTCGCCGGCGTATCCCGGCTCCAGGTACTGCGCGAGCTTCTTCTCCTCGTTCATGACCTGAGTGAAGTACGGGCTGGTCCACTTGGCCGTGCCCTTCGCCAGATCGGTGGCGAGGTTCCCGCTCGGCGCGTGCGGCAGCCACAGGCTGGAGATCAGGTTGTAGTAGATGAACTGCAGGTAGATCGGGCCGACGGCGCCCAGCCCGACATACATCGGCGTGACGCCCTTGCCCTTCAGCGTGTCCAGCACCTTCACGAAGTCGCTGTAGGTCTTCGGCGGCGACAGCCCGTACTTGGCGAAGGTCTGCTTGTTGTAGAAGACCCCCTCCTGGTACTCGCCGCTGACCACGCCGTAGGTCTTGCCGTTCAGGGTTTCGGCCTGCCGGGCGGCGGGGGTGTAGCGGCTGAGCCACGGCTGGCCGTTCAGGGGCGCGAACACGCCGTGCGTCGTCCAGTTCTGCCACGCGGTCATGTTGCTGGTGGTGGGCTTCAGCGGCATCGGCTGCGCCTGCTGGACGTTCGTGACGATGTCGGCGCTGGTCGAGGACACCGTCGACTGCAGCATGGTCTTGTACGGCCCGTTGACGTTCTCCGCCGTGCCGAGGCTGACCTTCACGCCAGGATTGGCCTTCTCGAACTCGGCGTCGATCTTCTTGATCGCCTGGACCGCAGGCGGGTTAACCCAAGTGATGATCTTCAAGGTGCCGCCGTGGGAAGACGACGACGAGCCGCCGGAGCCGCAGGCGGCCAGCCCTGCGCTCGCGACCAGCACCAGCGCGGCCGCTCCAGCACCAGCGGTGTGCCGCCGGCTGGCGGCTCGGCGCGACATCTTGGTCATGAAGGGGGAGAGCATGGGCAAAATGTTACGATCTGCCTAACGTCAGGGGAAGATGTTAACTAGTAGTCGTTACCAAACAGAAAGGCCCTCGCCCGGGGCCGCTGCCCCGGCGGTTGCCAGGCCCTGCCTGCGGCCCCCGCGCCGTCAGTCAAAGGCGTTGGGGCGGCCCTCCCGGACATAGTCCGTGGTCGACGCGATGTGGTCGCGGCTGTGGATCGAGCGGCCCTTGGCCAGGTGGCCGAACATCTGGATGCCGAAACCGCCGTCGAGGTCGGCCACGATCCGCTGCTTCCACGGGCGGCGGATGATCTGGGTGGTGAGCCGGCGCACGGTGCGCGGCTGGCTCATGATGTGATCCGCGATCGCGTACGCCCGGCCGAGCAGCTGCTCCCGCGGCAGGACCTCGTTCACCAGGCCGTACTCCAGTGCCGTCGGCGCGTCGATGGCCTGGCCGGTCAGCAGCGCGTAGGCGGCCCGCTTGACCCCCAGCAGCTCCTGGAAGCAGGTGTGGATGCCATCGGCCGGCACGGAGCCGATCCCGTAGTGCACGTCGAAGATCCGCGCGTCCTCGGCGCACAGCGTCAGGTCGCACATGAGCAGGATCTCGGGATGGAACCCGGGCCCGTTGAACAGGCCGATGGTCGGGATCTCCAGGTCGTTGACCAGCGCGCTGACGTTGATCCGGCCGTCCTTGTAGGCGTACTCGTAGGCCCAGTACTCCAGCTGCTGCTCTTCCAGCTCGAAGCCCGCCGGGTCGGAGTCCATCATGAACTCGTCCCCGGAGCCGGTCAGGATCAGCAGCTCGTTCTCCGGGTCGGCGCCGGCGGTCTTGAGGAACTGGCCGAGCGCCCGGTGGTTCTGCACGCTCAGCTGGATCGGGCCGCCCTGGGTGTGGGCCTGGGCCAGCAGCACGCCGTCGTCGCGGCGATCGAGCCGGAAGAACCCGGCGAAGGTCTCCCGGTACTCCGCGAACCGGGGCGCTGGCACGAATTCCTGGAGTGACATGTGTCCTCCCATGGGGTGCGGCCGGGCACCGGACTGCCGCCGGCCGGAAGTGCGAGTTACATTGCCACGGATGACCAGCCGGAGCGGAGGAGGACGGCGCTGAACACTGAGACGTCAGGGCAGGGGAGCGAGGCGAGCGCGGCGCAGCTGCGCCGGCTGGCGGACCGGATCCGGCTGCGGGCCGTCCAGATGGTGGCCCCGCAGGGCCTGGGGTATCTCGGCCAGGCCCTGTCGGCCGCCGAGCAGTATGCGGCGGTCTACGGCGCCGCCCTGCGGCCGGGGACCGACCGGGTGGTCTGCTCCCCGGGCCACTACGTGCTGGCCGCCTACGCGGCGGCCGCTGAGACCGGGCTGATCGACCAGGCGCTGCTGGCCAGCTACGGGCAGGACGGGTCGTCGCTGGCGGCGATCGGGACCGAGCACGGCCCTGTGCCCGACTACACCTGCGGGTCACTGGGGCAGGGACTGTCAGCCGCCGCCGGGTTCGCGCTCGCTGACCGGCTGCGCGGCCGGCCCGGCGGGCGCACGTTCGCCTTCCTCAGCGACGGCGAGCTGCAGGAAGGGCAGGTGTGGGAGGCGGCCATGTTCGCCGGCCACTACCGGCTGAGCCGCCTCACCGTGCTGCTGGATGCCAACAATTCGCAGGTGGACGGGCCGGTGGACGGCATCACCACGATCGAGCCCATCGCCGCCAAATGGCAGGCCTTCGGCTGGGACGCCGCTGACCTCGACGGCCACGACGCGGCAGGCATTGCCGCCGCCCTGGCAGCGGCAGCGGGGGCAGCCCGGCCGGCGGTGCTGATCTGCCGCACGTCCACCCGGCACGGGCTGGACTGCCTGCCCCCGGACGCCGACGGCCATTTCATCAAGCTGCCGCCCGGGCTCGCGGACGCGGCGGTCGCCGAGCTGACCGCCAGGCTGGACCGCCATGCCCGGTGACCGCGGCGTCGGCGGGCCGGCCGCGCCGGTCCTGCCGGCGCCCTACCGGACCGTGCTCAAGCCCTACGGGCGCGCCCTGACCGGCCTCGCCCGCAGCCGGCCGGACATCGTCTGCCTGTCCGGTGACCTGACGCGCCAGTGCGAGATCGACCTGTTCCAGGCCGAGTTCCCGGACCGCTTCATCCACGCGGGCATGGCCGAGGCGAACATGATCGGCGTCGCCGGGGCGCTGGCCCGCAGCGGGCTGATCCCGTTCGTGCACACGTTCGGCGTGTTCGCGACCCGGCGGCCGCTGGACCAGATCGTCAACGCCGTCGCCTACCCGGGGCTGCCGGTCCGCATCGTCGGCTTCATGCCCGGCGTGTCCAGCCCCGGCGGTCCCAGCCACCAGGCCATCGAGGACGTGGCGCTGATGCGGGCGCTGCCCGGCATGACCGTGCTGGACGTGGCGGACGCCACCGAGACCGCGCAGGCCGTCGCCGCCATCGCGGACCTGCCCGGCCCGGCCTACCTGCGGCTCAAGCGCGGCGAGATACCGGTGATCTTCCCGGCGGATCACCCCTTCTCGCTGACCCGGGCGCAGCTGCTCGGGGATGAGCCGGCGGCCGGCGGCACCGGCGCCGCCCTGGTCGCCAGCGGGATGATGGTCGCCCCGGCGCTCGCGGCCGCCAGCGTGCTGCGAGGCAGCGGCGTCCGGGTCACCGTCCTCAACGTGCCGGTCATCAAGCCGCTCGACACTGCCACCGTGCTAGCGGCGGCCGCCGGCGCGCAGGTGGTCATCACCGCCGAGAACCATTCCGTCATCGGCGGGCTGGGCTCCGCGGTGGCAGAGGCAATGGCCGAGGCTGGCCTGGGCCGCCCGTTGCGGCGGATCGGCCTGGCCGACACCTTCGCCGACGGCGCGCTCAGCGCGCCGTACCTGTTCGCCAGGTACGGGCTCACCACCCAGCACGTGATCGACGCCGCCTGGGCCGGGCTCAGCCAGCCCGGCCCGCCGCCCCGGGCCCCGTCCCCGGCCCTGCGGCCAGGCGACTACGCTCCGGTCTGACCACAGCGGCACGCTCCATGACCCGGAGCCGGCGGCGAAAGGCGGGTCCGATGGCGGGCAGCGGGCTCGGTAGCGGCTCCCCGGCAGGGGAGATCGACCTCATCGGGGTGTGCTTCGACGGCTCGGGCCGGGCCGCCGGGCAGGCGCACGCACCCGCGGCCCTGCGCGAGGCCGGACTGGCGGCGGCCCTGGCCCGGCGCGCTGTCCTGGCCCCGGACGTCGTGGTCTCACCGCCGGTTGCCGAGCGCGGCCGGTCCGGCTTCTGCAATGAGCGCGCGTTCCTGGAAATGGCGGGCGCGCTCTATGACCGGGTGCGGGCCGCCCTGGCCGGCGGCCGCTTCCCGCTGGTCTACGGCGCCGACTGTGCCGTGCTCTTCGCGGCCGTGCCCGCGCTCGCCGACGCCGCGGGATCGGCGGGCCTGGTGTTCATCGACGGCCACGAGGATGCCACCACGATGGAGACCTCCACCACCGGGGAGGCCGCGAACATGGAGGTCGCCTTCCTGCTGGGCCGGACCGGGCAGCGGGCACCCGAGCCGCTGCGCAGCCGGGCCGGGGTGCTGCGGCCGGAGGCCATCGCCATGCTCGGCATGCGCGACGCTGAGTACCGGCGCGAGATCGGCGAGGCCACCATCGCCGGCGAGGTGCGGCTGCTGACCGCGGGCGGGGTGCAGGCCGATCCGGTGGCCGCCGGGACACAGGCGGCGCGGCTGGCCGCCGCCCAGGGGCACGGCTGGTGGCTGCACACCGACCTGGACGTGCTGGCCGGCGACGCATTCAGCGCCTGCGGCGCCGCGCGCGACCCCGCCATGCCGGGCGGCCTCTCCTGGGCGGAGCTCACCGCCGTGGTCTCGTCGGCGCTGCGGGCCGGCGGCTGCCGCGGCTGGAGCATCGGCGTCTACAACACCGACCTGGATCCTGACCGCCACGCCGCC
>DASQSC010000249.1:0-3250 GCA_035642555.1 Streptosporangiaceae bacterium
GGCGACCACCCTGGTCTCCGGGAGGCCGAGCGCGTACTCGGCGAACGCCGCGGCGGGGGTGACCAGCTCCTGCCCCGAGGACACCGCGACCGTGAACCCGAACGCCCGGCGGGCGCGCAGCAGCGCCGAGAACACCGAGCCCGAATGGGTGACCAGCGCGACCGGGCCCGCCGGGAGCGGGTCCGGCTCGATATAGCCGACGGCCCGCAGCCCCCGGGTCACGTTGACGAACCCCATGCAGCCGGCGCCGCACACGGCCATCCCGGCCCCCCCGGCGATGGCGGCCAGCCGGGCCCGCAGCCCGGCCGGGCGGCCCGGGCCGTCGAAGGCACCGCCGAAGATCACCGCCGACCGGGCTCCGCGGGCGGCGGCCAGCGTGAGCTGCTCCGCCAGCGCCGAGTCGGGGACGCCGAGCAGCACCAGGTCAACGGCTTCGGGCAGGCTCGCCAGCGAGGGGTAGCAGCGGTCCCCGGCGACCTGCTGGTACCGGGGGTTCACCAGGTACAGCCGCGGCCGGGACGGGCTGCGGCGAGCCTCGGCCACCATCCGCTCGCCCAGGCTGCCGGGCCGCGGGCTGGCGCCCACCAGGGCGATGCTGCGGGCCTCCAGCATCGCGGTGACCGCCTCCCCGGCCGTCGCACCGGCCCCGGCCGCCAGCGGCTCCCGTTCCGCGGGAAATCCGGTCACGGCCGGGAAGGTCATGGCGCGGAAGGGGCCGACGGTGAGGTCATGGCCGGGCGGATCCGGAACGGCTGCCGAACCTGCGGACCGTGGTGCCCCGGCGGGCTGCCCGCCGGTCGGCGATGGCCGCCTTGGCGGCCTGCATGCCGGGGATGCCGCAGACCCCGCCGCCGGCATGGGTGGCGGAGCTGGCGTAGTACAAGCCCGGCACGGGGGTCCGGTAGTCGGCGAACCCGGGGGCCGGCCGCAGGTGGAACAGCTGCTCCAGCGACAGCTCGCCGTGAAAGATGTTGCCGCCGATGAGGCCGTACTCGTGCTCCAGCTCATACGGGCCGACGATGTCGGTGTGCAGGATCGAGCTCTTGAAGTTCGGCGCCAGCTCGTTGTAGCAGTCGATCATGCGGTCCGCGTAGGCCTGGAGCTCCTCCTGGTGGGGCGCGGCGTTCCAGTCGGCGGGTACCCACTGGGTGAACAGTGACATCGTGTGACGGCCGGCGGGGCAGAGGGTCTTGTCGAACGCGGTCGGGATCACCCCGTCGCTGAACGGCCGCTGCGCCGGCCGCCCGTCGCGGGCGTCGGTGAACGCCTGCTCGATGTACTCCATGGTCGGGGCCATCTCCACCGAGCCGGTGTGATGTTCCTGGAGGTTCGTGCCCGGGTCGGCGGTGAAGTCGGGAAGCTCGGCCAGCGCGAGGTTGATCTTGACGACGCCGCTGCGGGACTTCCAGTGCTCGATGTCGCGGACGAAGTCGTCCGGCAGGTGCTCGCGCCCGACCTGGTCCAGGAACGCGGTGCGCGGGTGCAGCGAGCTCACCACCAGCGTGGCGGCGATCTCCTCGCCGGACTCCAGCACCACCCCGGTCGCCCGGCCGCCGGCCACCCGCACCCGGGCCACCCTGGCCCCGGTACGGATCTCGGCGCCGAAGCCGCCGGCGGCACTGGCGATCGCGTCCCCGACCGCGCCCATCCCGCCCTCGGCGAAGCCCCAGTTACCCAGGTGGCCGTCGCCCACGTCGCCGATGGAATGGTGGGCCATCACGTAGGCGGTGCCCGGCTGGTACGGGCCGGCCCAGGTGCCGATCACGCCGTTGACCGCCAGCGCGCCCTTCACCTGCGGGGACTCGAACCAGTCGGACAGCAGGTCGGCGATGCTCATGGTCATCAGCCGGGTCACGTCGGCGATCGTGCGCACCGACAGCCCCCGGTACCGCCAGGCCAGCCGGAGCGTGTCGGCGAGGTCGCGGGGGTGGCGGGAGCCGAGCTTGGGCGGCACCGTCAGCAGCAGCGGGCCCAGCACGTCGGCCAGCCCTTGCAGCCAGGCGTCCCAGCGCGGCATCGCGTCCGCGTCCCGGCGCGACCAGCGGGACACTTCCTCGTGGTTCCGCCTGGCGTCGTCGGCGTAGAGCTTGATCGAGCCGCCGTCGGCGAAGGCCTGATAGTAAGGGCCCATCGGGAAGACCTGGTAGCCGCGCCGGACCAGGTCCAGGTCGTTGATGATGGTGGGCGGCATCAGGCTCATCACGTAGGACAGCCGGGTCACCCGGAACTCGGGCGCGTCCGGCCAGGGCGCTTCGGTGGTGGCGGCGCCGCCGGTGTGGCCGCGTGCCTCCAGCACCAGCGTCCGGGCGCCGGACCGGGCCAGGTACGCGGCCGCCACCAGTCCGTTGTGACCTCCGCCTATCACCACGGCGTCGTATCGTCCGGTCATCGGGCTGCCCCTCTGCTGGTCGGTCTGCTCTGCTGGTCGGTCTGTTCTGCTGGTCGGTCTGGTCGCCGGGCGCCGCCCTCCCGGCCGGCACAACGGTTTGACTGAATGTTCAGTCTAGAAACCTGGTAGCGTTGCGACAAGAGGCCGGTTGCCGCCCAGTGCCCTGCCGATCTGCCGGAGGCGGGTGCCGAGATCGTGGAAGTCGGTGATGATTCGCTCATGAGCGAGCAGGCTGGCGCGGTGGTGCCGCGGGCAGGCACGGCCGGAACGGCTGACCAGCGGCGGGAGCAGATGCTGCGGGCGGCGCTCGAGGTCATCACCGAGCGCGGCTACGCGGAAACCCGGATCGCCGACGTCGCCGAGCGGGCCGGGACCAGCCCGGCGCTGGTCATCTACTACTTCAAGACCAAGGACCAGCTGCTGACCGAGGCGATCCGGTACGCGGAAGACTACTGGTACGAGGCGGGCACCCGGCGGATGGCCGATCTGCCCACCGCCGCCGACCGGCTGGCCGAGATCGTCTCGATGTCCTTCCTCGCCGAGGAACCCGACGACCCGGGCCCCGACTGGCTGCTCTGGCTGGACCTGTGGGCGCAGGCCGCGCGTCATTCCGAGGTGGCGAGCGTCCGGCAGAAGTTCGATGAGCGCTGGCGGGAGACGATCCGCTCGCTGGTGCTGGCTGGCCAGGAGACGGGCGAGTTCGGCCCGGTGGACGCGGCGGACTTCGCCCTGGTGATGTCGGCGCTGCTGGACGGGCTGGCGATCCAGGTCGCGCTGGACGACCCGGCGGTCAACGCCCGGCGCGCATTCCAGCTGTGCATGCGGTTCGCGGCCGGCCAGCTCGGGTTCAGCTGGGACGGG
>DASQSC010000250.1:0-2078 GCA_035642555.1 Streptosporangiaceae bacterium
CCCCGCGGTCCGCCGGACCCGGGCCCTGGCTGACCTGTCAGCCCGGTGGCGAGCAGGGTGCTGCCGCCGACGACGGCGAGGGCGGCCACGACCGCGGCGGTCGCCTGCACCGGCGCCTTCAGGCGGCGGGCCGTCGGCGGCGGCGGGCTGGGCTGGCGGGGGAACCCGGACCGGTCATAGGGCCAGGACCGGCGCGCCACCCGGGCGCGGTAGGCGACCGCGGCCGGGCTCTCGCCGGTGATCGCCCGGAGCACCTGGTCCCGCAGCCCGGCCGGAGCGGTGAGCACCGGGAGCATGTTCAGCAGCACCCCGGCCGCCAGTTCCCGGCGGCTGCGCGGGCCGCACGCCCCGCAGCCGGCGGCGTGCGCCAGGATCTGGTCCCGCAGCGGTGCCGTCAGCGCGCCATCCCAGTCCGTCAGCATCCCGGCCAGCTCCGGGCAGGACCCGCGGCCGGTCCTGGCGACCAGCGCCGCCCGCAGCGCCCGGCCGAACGCGTCCTGGGCCCGCGCCGCGGCCGCCCGGGCGCGCCGCCCGGACACCCCGAGCACCCGGGCCAGGCCGCCGGATGCCAGCTCGTAGCGCAGGCTCAGCTCGGCGACTTCCCGTTCCTCGCCCGTGAGCGCTGGCAGCGCGGCCCGCACCAGCGCGAGCGGGCCCGCCCCGCCGGCATCTCCGGGCGGGGCCAGCGCATCGCCCGCGGCACCTGTCCCGCCCGGCGCGGCCCGGTCGCTCCGCCGGCGGTGGCACTCGGCCCGCGCCATCGCGAACAGCCACGGGCGGAGGTGGGCGGCGTCGCGCAGGGCGCGCAGCCCGGAGCCGGCGGCCGCGAACGTGTCCTGCAGCGCCTCGGCGGCGTCACCGGGATCGCCCAGCATGACCCGGCAGAAGCCATAAATCTCGGCTGCGTGATGGTCGTAGGCGATGGTCAGCCCGGCTGGATCGCCCGCCGCTATCGCGTCAAGAATCTCCCCGTCCCCCACGACAGCCACGGTAAGCCCAGATAGGCGCCGGAACCAGGGACGATCGTCCTCATTAGCCCAAACTCGCCATTCTTCGCGCATTCACCTTCAGATCATGTGAATGCATTCCGGCCATGGCGACGCCCATCGCGGGGTACCCGCGGCGCCCTATCCGGCGACCTCGGCCCGCAGCCGGGCGGCTGCCTCGGTCATGGCGGCCAGCTTGCGGTAGGCGACGTCGCGCGGGAGGTACTTCATGCCGCAGTCGGGGGCCAGCACCAGCCGCTCCGGCGGCACGTGGGGGAGGGCCCGGCGGACCCGGGCCGCCACCTCGTCCGCGCTCTCCACGGCCTGGTCGCCCAGGTTCAGCACGCCCAGGATGATCGTCTTGCCCGCCAGCGCCGACAGCACCGAGCAGTCCAGGCCGGACTGGGCGGTCTCGATCGAGATCTGGTCACAGCTGGCGGCGGCGAGCTCCGGCAGGAACGAGTAGCCGGATGGCCGCTCGTGGATGATCGCCGCGTAGCCGAAGCACAGGTGCACCGCTGTGGTGCCGCTGATCCCCGCCAGCGCCCGGTTGATCGCGGTGACCCCGTACTTGCGGGCCTCCTCCGGCCGGGCCTGCAGGTAGGGCTCGTCCAGCTGGACGATGTCGGCACCGGCCGCGAACAGGTCGCTGACCTCGTCGTGCACCGCCTCGGCGTAGCCGAGCGCGAGGCTTTCCCGGCTGCCGTAGTGGTCGTCCTGTGCCTGCTGGGACATGGTGAACGGGCCCGGCACGGTGATCTTCACGGTCCGGTCGGTGTTCGCGCGCAGGAAGGCCAGGTCGCCGGTCTCGACCGGGTGCCGGCGGCGGATCGGGCCGGTGACGCGGGGCACTGGGTTCGGGTGGCCGCTGCGGTCGAGGGCGGAGCCGGGGTTGTCGATGTCCACCCCGTCCAGCGCGGTGGCGAACAGGTTGGAGTAGCTCTCCCGGCGCATCTCGCCGTCGGTCAGGATGTCGAGGCCGGCGCGTTCCTGGTCGCGGATCGCGAGCAGGGTGGCGTCCTGCTGTGCCTCCGCCAGGTAGGCCGGCGCGACCCGCCACAGCTCGGTGGCCCGCACCCGGGGCGGGAACCG
>DASQSC010000251.1:0-7813 GCA_035642555.1 Streptosporangiaceae bacterium
CGCCGCTGTCACGCAACCGCACCTTCGGCGAGAACCTGGGCCGCGGCATGCCGCTGGACGCCGCGGCGGCCAGCGTCTCCCAGGTCACCGAGGGAGTGAAGTCAGCGGAGCCGGTGCTGGAACTCGCCCGTTCGCACGGCGCGGAGATGCCGATCACGGAGGTCGTGGTCGAGGTCGTGCACGGCCGGATCGGGGTCGGCGAGGCGGCCCTGCTGCTCTCCTCCAGGACGGCCAAGCCGGAACGGTATGGGATCTGACCCAGCGGGCCCTGGTCCCGCGGCCGCCCGGCCTGCAGGGCAGGTCAGGCAGGCCACCGTGCGCAGCTTCGACCCGGATCGCCGGTCCGGGAGCCTGCTGGCCGACGACGGGTCCGTGCTGGGGTTCGGCGCCGGTGCCTTCGGTGTCTCCGGGCTGCGGCTGCTCCGCCCGGGCCAGCGGGTCACCATCCGGCTGGCCCCCGACGGCGTGATCACCGCCCTCACCCTGATCACCTTCCCCCTCCCGCCGGCGGCGGCGCCGCAAATCCATGATCATGGTGATTGAGGAGGGCATTTGAGGCTGTCGCATAGCTCGTGATCTTGGTTTGTCAAGGGTGTCGGGTGCTGGCGTGTTGTTGCCCTGGAAACGTGCTCTGGCCTGGGAAGATAGTGTTTATGGGGTATAACTTCCTGGCTGCGGAGCGGGATCAGCTGTTTTTGCTGCCGCCTGATGCGCGGGAGTGGCTGCCGGCGGGGCATCTGGCCTGGGCGGTGCTGGAGCAGGTCGGCGAGATGGAGCTGGCGCCGTTTGTGGCGTGGTACCGCGCCGATGGGCAGGGCAAGAAGGCGTATCACCCGCGGCTGATGGTGGGCCTGGTGATGTATTGCTACTGCAAGGGGATCCGGTCGTCGCGGGCGGTGGAGATGGCCACCTTCGACGATCTGGGCGCCCGGGTGATCTGCGGGAACCTGCATCCCGATCACGCCACCGTGGCGCGGTTCGTCACCCGCCATGAGCAGGCGGTGAAAGGGCTGCTGGTGGCCTCGCTGGCGGCGTGTGCGAGGCAGGGGCTGGTCAGCGTGGATGTGGTGGCCGGGGACGGGACGAAGGTGAAAGCCAGCGCGTCGATGGCGGCCGGCGCCACCGCGGAGCAGCTGGAGATCGAGATCGGTGAACTGGAGGAGCTGCTGGAAGCCGAGGTGGATGCCTGGCTCGCCCAGGCCCGGGCCGCTGATCAGGCTGAGGGGAACTTGCCCGGGCTGGACGGCGGCGATGACCGGCTTGGCCCTGGCGGCGGGCCGGGCGGCCTGGCGGCGGTGGCGGGCAAGCTGATCCGCCGTCAGCAGGCGAAGGCGAAGCTGGAGGACCGGCAGGCAGCCCGGCAGGCCCAGGCTACGGCGGAGCACCAGGAGAAGGTCACCCGGCTGGAGCGCCGCGCCGCCGGTCACCAGGCCCGGGCGGCCCGGCTGGAGGCTGAAGCTGCCGCCCGGGTGGAGGACTACCAGCGCCGCGCCGCCGCCAGGGCCGCCTCGGGCAGCCGCAAGCGCCCCGACGGGCGGGTGCCGGTGCCGGCGGATCGTCACATCGCGGTCCGCCGGGCCCGGCAGGCGGCCGCCGCGGCGCAGCAAGCGCTGGCCGCGGCGAAGGCCGCCCCGGCCAGCGCCCCGGCGCCGCCCAGGCCGCCCAGGGCCAACACCACCGACCCGGCCAGCCGGGTCATGCCTCTCAAGAAGGGCGGGTACGACCAGCTCTACAACGCCCAGGTGCTGGCCGGCCGCCATCAGGTGATCTACGCCATCGCCACCCACGACAACCCCGCCGACACCGCCGCCTTGCACCCGCTGCTGGCCGCCGCCCGCGCCAGCCTCGACGCCGCCGGCATCAGCGACCCGATCGGCAAGGCGCTGTTCGACGCCGGATACGCCAGCGAGGACAACTTCACCACCCCAGCCGAGGCGGAACTGTATGTCGCGGTCACCAGCGAAGCCCGCCAGACCGGGCGGCTGCGCGACGGCAAGGCACCGCCAGCTGGCAGCCAGTGCTGGCAGGCCATGGCCGCCAAGCTGGCCGCCCCCGAAGGCAAAGCCCTCTACCGGCAGCGGGCAGCGATCATCGAGCCCGTCTTCGCCCAGCTGTTCGCCCGCCTCGGCCGGAACCTGAACTACCGCGGCGAGCACGTCAGCACCGAGCTTCACCTGTGGGCCGCCACCCACAACCTGCTCAAAGCCATCAGCGGCCGGGCACGCCAGGCCCTCGCCATCCCCGCCGTGAACCCGGCCCCCGCCAGCTGAGCCACGCCCGCCCGCCCGGCCACCCCACCAGCGGCAGGCCCCCACGCCGGCCCCGGCCCTATCAGGCACCAGCCACCATGAACCCAATACCACCAGACCAGAGAACTCAGGTGACACAGTCACGCGACAGCCTCCGCTGCCCGCCTGATCCGCCACGATCATGAAGGTCGGCGGGTTGGGGGGCGTTCAGGCGGGAGCGGCACCGCGTCGAAGCGGCACCGCGGTAGAACGGGGGGATGATCTGGTATCTGCTCCCGCTGCCGCAGTGGCGGCTGGCGGAGCCGGAGCGGTACGTGGCGGCCCCGGCGGGCAACGAGCGGTTCGTGCACGCATCCCCGGACGGGCAGGCGGCGCTCGCCGTGGCCAACGCCCTGTTCCGGGACACCGGCGAGCCGCTGATCGCGCTCGGGCTCGACGAGTCCCGGCTTTCGGGGGTCCGGTACGAGCCTGCCGACCCCGAGCCGCCGCCGGGAGTCCCGGCGGGCACGCTGTTCCCGCACGTGTACGCGCCGGTGGAGACCGCGGCGGTGGCCGAGGTGAGATATGCCCGGCGTGACCCAGCCGGCCGGTACGTGTCGCTGGAGCCGCGGCCCGCCACCGCCGCCGTGCTGGACCTGCTGCCCCATCCGGAAGGCGGCTGGTACCGGCAGACCTGGGCGGCCGGGCCCGGCTACCACCCGGCTGGTTACGCAGGTGCCAGGCCCGCGGCGACCGCGATCTACTTCCTGCTGCCGCCGGGTGACGAGGCGCGCTGGCATGCCGTCCGTTCGGACGAGTTGTGGCTCTGGCACGCGGGCGGGCCGCTGGCCCTCCGGCTGGCCGGGAACGGCACCCGGCCCGGCGCGAGGGAGGAGGTCACGCTGGGCCCCGACCTTGCCGCCGGGCAGCGCCCGCAGTACCTGGTGCCGGGCGGGTGCTGGCAGTCAGCGCGCCCGGCGGGCCCAGACGAGGCGCTCGTCAGCTGCGTGGTCGCGCCCGGATTCGACTTCGCGGACTTCACCAGCCGGTGACGACCGCCGGCGGCTGCGCGGCGAGGAGTTCTTGCTGCGGCGGCGACAGCCGGCCGGCCGGCATCCGGTAGCAGTGACCGGCGGCGCAGCGCAGCGCGATGTGGCTGACCGGGCCGTCCGTGCCCGGCAGCGAGAAGCGGTCGGTGACCTCGGCCGGGACGCCGCAGCCGGGGCACGACAGGATGGTTAGCACGGCTCACCCCCTGGGCATCGCGGGCGCGGCCGGCTGGCCGGGCCGGCGCCGGGACTGGTACCAGCTCACCCGGGACGGGCGGCGGCCGGCGGCGACGGCGGCGACCGCCGCCACAGCCTGATCGACCTCGTCCGGGGTGTTGTAGAGGTAGAAGCTCAGGCGGCAGCTCGCGGGCGGGGCCAGCCCGAGCGCGTGATGCGCGAGCGTCGCGCAGTGACACCCGGCCCGGGACTCCACTCCCGCCCGGTCCAGCGCCTCGGCCACGTCCGCCGGGTCCCGGCCCGCGAGGTTGAACGCCACCAGCGACGTGCGCCGCGCCGGATCCAGGGGGCCGTAGATCGTGATCGGCCCGATGGCGCCGAGACCGGCCAGCGCCCGGGCGGTCAGCTGCTGGTTCCAGCCGGCGACGCGGGTCATGGCGGCCCGCACCGCGCCCCGCCCGAGCGGCCTGGCGGTGCCGAAATACACCGGACGGCGCGGGCTCAGTGCCAGGTCCAGCAGCAGCCGCAGCGCCTGCGCGGAGACGATCGCGCCCAGGATGTTGGGCGTCCCGGCCGCGTACTTCCAGGGCAGCGAGTTGTACTCGACCCGGTCGGGGAGCACCCGCCCTTCGGCGATCATGTCGCCGCCGTACAGGAACGGCAGCGACGACGCCAGCAGGCGCTCCCTGGCGTACAGCACGCCCACCCCGAACGGCGCCAGCAGCTTGTGAAATGAGAACGCCAGGTAGTCCACGCCGAGGGCGGTCACGTCGGTGACCGATCCCGGCACCAGCTGAGCGGCGTCGACCAGCAGATACGACCGCCGCTCGCCGGTCGGCTGGACATATCCGCTGGCGTCGGCCAGGGCGCGGATGGTGCCGAGCGGGTTCCTGGTGCCGAGGAAGTTCGACGCGCCGGTGCAGCAGACCAGCTTGGTCCGGGCGTCGATCAGCGACGCCAGGTGATCCAGGTCGAGCTCGCCGGTGCGCGGGTCGAACCGGGCCAGCCGGTACTCGGCCCGCCGCCCCAGCCGCGGCAGTATCTCCCGGCACATCGCGTACCACGGGACGTAGTTCGAGTTGTGCTCCATCAGGGTCGTCACGACGTTGTCGCCGTCCCGGAACTCGGTGAGCAAGGAGTACATGACCGCGTTGATCGCCTCCGTCGTGTTCCGGTACAGGGCGATGCTGGCCCGCCCCGGGGCGCCGATGAACTGCGCGATCGTGTCGTAGGACGCCTCGAACAGCTCGGTCATCTGCCGCGAGGCGGAGGACTGCCCGCGGTGGACGTTCTCGTATCCCGGCGCCAGCGACGCCTGCAGCGCCAGCAGCTCGGCGGGCGGCTGGGTGCTCGCCGCGTTGTTCGTGACGATCCGGCCGAGCCCGGGGAACGTGAAGTGGCCGCGGATGGCCTGCACGTCGAGCGGGCCGTCGCTGCCGGACGCAGGTTCCGGCCGGCCGCGCGTTCCGGGCCGGAGCAGGGCCGCTCTCACCCTCGCTCCTTGCGCTTCCAGGCACCGATCAGCAGCGGCCACAGCAGCGGGCGGTCGGGGAAGCGGGTGGCGTCGCGGTCGATGGCTGCCAGCGTGGTGGCGGCCTCGGACTCGGTGGTGATGCCGTGCGCCACGGCCGCCGGCAGCACGCTGCGGAAGGAGCGCTCCACGATCACGCGGCCGGTGGCGAGTGGCTCGAGGCGGCCGGCGACGTCGGTGCCGTCCGGAGTTCCGACACCGGCCTGCACGAACAGCTGCGGCAGCCGGGCGCCGGCCGACACGTCGGCGCCTGCCGCGCCGAACGCGCCGGTGAACACCCGCAGCACGTCGTCGCGCCAGGGCAGCTCGGGCAGGGTGCTGATGCCGCGCAGGTCGTAATCCTGCACGAGCAGGTGGCCGCCCGGGGCGACCGCGTCCCACAGCCGTGCCAGCACGTCGGCCCGCTGCGGCAGGTGGAACAGCAGCAGCCGCGCGTACACCAGATCGAACGGGGCCCCGGGGACCGGCTCGCCAGCGGTGAGATCCTGCACCTGGACGGTGCATTGGCGGTGGCCGGCGCCGTGCAGCATGCCCACCGCCATGGCGCCCAGCGGGCCGTCCGCGTCGACGCCGAGCACCCGGCCGGAGGGGCCCACCCGCTCGGCCATCAGCCGCATCGCCTCCCCGGGCCCGCAGCCGGCGTCCAGGCAGCTGGCACCCGGCGCCAGGCCGATCTGGTCAAGCAGCCGCGCCGTCGCGGTCTCCCAGCCGCGGGCCTGCATCCGCAGCCGGTCGTACTCCTGGGGCGTATGCCCCATCGCGTAGACGGCCTGGCGCCGCTCGGTTTCGGTGGTGGTCATCGTCCATGCCCCCAAGCTGGTCATGCATGCTTGTTATGCATGCTGGCTAGGGAAAGCATCGACGGGACCGGGCAGGCAGTCGTTGGGCTAGCGCGCAGGGACCTTCACAATGCGCGCAGACATCCGGTACTCGGCGGGAGGCAGCCCGTGCACGGCCCGGAAGGCCCGGCTGAAGTCACCCGGGCTGGCGAAACCCCACCGGGCCGCGATGGCCGCGACCGGCCGCGAAGCCAGCGCCGGATCGCACAGGTCACGCCGGCAGCGCTCCAGCCGCCGCTGCCGGATCGAGCCCGCCACGGTCAGGCCCTCATCGTGGAAGAGCTGGTGCAACGAGCGCAGGGACATGTGATGGGCGGCGGCGATGGTGGCCGGCGACAGCCACGGCTCGGCCAGGTGCCGCTGGATGAACGCCTGGACCGTGGTGAGCAGGGCATGCCGGCGGGCCTCCGGCGTCCCCCAGTCAGGGGCCTCGAGCTCCCGCGCCAGCCGCGTCGCCAGCACCTCCAGCGCAGCCGCCGACAGCCGCGCCGCCTCGTCCGGGCGGTAGTGATCGACATTGCGGGCCAGCTGAAGCAGGAACTGCGAGGTCAGGTCCCCCAGCCCGGTGCCGGCCGGGAACCGCACGGCGGCCAGCTCCCGGAGCCGGCTGCGGGGCAGCGGCAGCAGCGAGGGCGGGAACATGAAGGTCATCAGCTGCACCCGCCGATCCCCGTCGGTCCCGCAGGTCACTTCATACGGGCGGCGCGTGTCGTAGATGGCGAACTCGCCCGCCGACACGCGGGACTGCCGGCCTTCCTGGCCCACCACGCACGAGCTCCCGCCGCACACCAGCACCATCTTCAGCAGGTCGGGATCGGCCTGGGAGATCAGTTCGGGCGTGCGGCGCACGGTGATGGGCGTGGCGTCTATCACCACCACCTGCATCGGCCCCAGGCCGCTGACGCGGAACTCGCCCTGGGCCTCGGCCCACCGCTCGCAGTGGCACTCCATCGGCACCCACGTCCGCGCCGTCAGATCCCGCATGAAGGCGAGACGGTCGGCCACTGGCACATGATCGGTCTGGATCAGAGTGCTCATCGCTCCCGCACCCCCCGGCGGGCATCCCCGGCACCCCGCCCGCCTGCTCCCGGCAGCCACAGCCTATCCTGGTGTAGAGCAACAATCTAGAGCAATGCTCTAGGCTAGAGCCCGGCTGGCGGCTGTTGCACCGCAGGAAGCTTCTGCACCCAGGGAGGATCATGCACAGGCTCCCGGCTCCGCGATGACCGAGCAAGGAGCACGAGTCACCGCGCCCGCGCCGCGGCGCCGCGGGCCGGCCAGCACCGAGGACGGGCAGCGCAGCCGCGACCGCATCCTCCAGGCAGCCGTGGACCTGATCACCGAAGCCGGCATCGACCGGGTACGGCTGGCCGAGCTAGCCCGGCGGGCCGGCATGAGCTCCGGGCAGCTGATGTATTACTTCACCAGCAAGGAGCACATCCTGCTGGAGACCCTGGCCTGGTCGGACCACCAGGACCTGACGCGGACCCGGGCCGCGCTGGCCAAGGCGACCGGCGCCTGGCAGCGGCTGGAGCGGTTCACCGGCCGGTACCTGCCTGCCAGCCCGGCCGACCCGAGCTGGATACTCTGGGTGGAGGCCTGGGCCCGCGCGCCCCACAACCGGCAGGTGACCCAGTTCCTGGAGGAACTGCTGCAGCCATGGCTCGATGAGCTCGCCGCGATCGTCGCCCGGGGCGTGGCCGAGGGCGCGTTCGCCCCGCCGGCCTCGATCGACGACTTCACCCTTCGCTTCTCAGCGCTGCTCGACGGCCTCGCGGTGCTCCGCCTCCGGCAGATGCATCAGCCGACCCGCAGGCGCCTCATCGAGCTGGCCATGGCGGCAGCCCGCGCCGAGCTGGGGCGCCGCCCCGCCGCTGGCGCAGCCGCCGGCCCCGCGGCCGGGCACGCGGACCGGTGAGCGGGGCCGCCCGCATCGTCACGGACGGCCGTGCAGGCGGATGTTGTGCACGCTGGCCTGGAACTTACCGG
>DASQSC010000252.1:0-3432 GCA_035642555.1 Streptosporangiaceae bacterium
GGGCCCCCGTCACCTGCACGACCGGCTGGCCGGGCTCGACCCGGCCGCCGCGGCGGCGATCCTGCCCTCCAACGGCCGCCGGATCGTCCGGGCGCTGGAGGTCATCGAGATCTCGGGGCGCCCGTTCACCGCGGCGCTGCCAGGTTATGAGTACCGGCGCCCCGCGGTGCAGCTCGGGCTTGCCATCGGCCGGGCCGGGCTGGACCAGCGGATCGCGGCCCGCACCGATCGCATGTGGCGGGCCGGGTTCGTGGCCGAGGTCGCCGCGCTGGAGCGGGCCGGGCTGCGGGAAGGGCGGACCGCCAGCCGCGCCCTCGGCTACGCCCAGGTGCTGCGGTTCCTGGCGGGCGAAGGCGGCGAGGACGAGGCCCGCGCCGAGACGGTCAAGGCCACCCGCCGGTTCGCGCGCCGGCAGGAGGCGTGGTTCCGCCGCGACCCGCGCGTCACCTGGCTGGACGCAACCGACGGAGACCTGCTGGAACGGGCGATTGCCTGCTGCCGGCCGGCGGGCCGGGCCGGTGCCGCCCGCATGGGTGATGGCTAGCATCGGGCGCATGCGGTTCGCGAAGGGGCACGGCACCGAGAACGACTTCGTGCTCGTGCCGGATCCGGCGGGCGAGTTCCCGATCACGGCCCGGCTCGCCGCCCGGCTGTGCGACCGCAGGGCCGGGCTGGGTGCCGACGGGGTGCTGCGGATCGTGCGCACGGCCGCGCTGGGGGATGAGGCACCGCCGCCCCGGACGGGCGCCGTGCCCGGCCCCGTGCCCGAGTGGTTCATGGACTACCGCAACGCCGACGGCAGCCTGGCGGAGATGTGCGGGAACGGCATCCGGGTCTTCGCCCGCTACCTGATCGACTCCGGGCTGGCGGCCGGGCCCGAGCTCGCCATCGCCACCCGGTCCGGGACCCGGCGGGTCAGGCAGGAGGGGACCGGGGACATCAGCGCCGGCCTGGGTCCCGCCGCGGTGCTCGGGCCCGGCAGCGCGGTGGCGGGCGGCCGGGCCTGCGACGGGCTGCGGATCTCGGTCGGCAACCCGCACCTGGCCTGCGTCACCGGCGATCCGCTGGACTCGTTCGACCTGTCGGCGCCGCCGGCCCTGGACCCCGCCGCCTTCCCCCAGGGTGCCAACCTGGAACTGGTCCGGGTGACCGGGCCGGGGTCGCTGTCGATGCGCGTGCACGAGCGCGGCTCGGGCGAGACGCGCTCGTGCGGCACCGGGGCGGTCGCCGCGGCACTGGCAGCGGCTGTCGCTGCCGGGCCTGCCGGTGGCCCGGGCGCCCCCGCGGGCCCGGGCCGCACCGGGACCGGGCCCGGCGGCAAGGACCGTGTCGGCAAGGACCGTGTCGGCACGGACCACGTCGGCAAGGACCACGGCCGCTGGCAGGTGACCGTGCCGGGCGGCACGCTGACGGTCACGCTCGAGACCGGCGCCGCCTGGCTGACCGGGCCGGCGGTGATCGTCGCCGAGGGCGAGCTGGACCCGGCCTGGCTCGCCGCCGCGGCGCGCTGACGGCGTGGCTCGCTCCCGGCCGGGCCCGCTCCGCGGCTTCGGCGCGCGGGCGTCACCGCACCCGCTCGCGGTGGTACAGCTTCATCGCCCACAGGTACGACGCCAGCGCGATCCCGGCGCTCCACGCCACGGCGGCGATTGCGTGGCTGGCGACCGGGCCGCCGGTGAGCAGGCCCCGGAGCGTCTCGGTGACCGGCGTGAACGGCTGATACTCGGCGAACCAGCGCAGGCCGGCCGGCATCGACGCGGGGGGAACGAACCCGCTGCCCAGGAACGGCAGCAGGGTGAGGAACATGGGCGTGTTGCTGGCGGTCTCCACGCTCTTGGCGGCGAGCCCGAGCGCCACCGACAGCCAGGTGAGCGCGAAGGCGATCAGCACCAGCACGCCGGCGGCCGCCAGCCACGCGAGCGGGCCCGCGGTCGGCCGGAACCCGGTGAGCACCGCGATCGCGGTGACGATGAGCAGGCTCAGCATGGTCTGGATCAGGCTGCCGATCACGTGACCGGTCAGCACCGAGGACCGGGCGATGGCCATGGTGCGAAACCGGGCGATGATGCCCTCGGTCATGTCGCTGGCCACCATGATCGCCGTTCCCTGCGCCCCGGCGGCCACGGTCATCAGCATGATCCCGGGCGTGACGTACCCGGCGTAGGCGGCGCGGCCGCCCGAGGCGTGGCCGAGCCCGGCGCCGAGCGTGCCGCCGAACACGTACACGAACAGCAGCAGGAAGACCACCGGCATCCCGGCGATCAGCAGTGTCAGGGACGGGTAGCGCTGCATGTGCCGGAGGCTGCGGCGCAGCATCGTGGCCGAGTCGCTCAGGGTGTAGGACAGGGTGCTCATGACTGGCTGACCTTCTGCTCGGTTTGCTGCTGCTGCGTTTCCTGCTGTCCGGCCTGCTCGGTGGCGCGGCCGGTCAGGGCGAAGAACACGTCGTCAAGGTCGGGGGTGTGGACCGACAGGGTCTCGGCCTCGACCCCGGCCTCGTCGAGCTGGTCGAGCAGGGCACGCAGCGACCGGGTGCGGCCGTCGCCTGGCACCTGCAGGGTGAGTGACTCCTCGTCGCGCGCGATCACGCCCAGGGCCTTGGCGGCCGATTCCAGCTCGGGCAGGCCGGCGAACTGGAGCCTGACGTGACCGCCGGGGATGCGGCGCTTGAGCTGCCCTGGGGACCCCTCGGCCACGATCGCGCCGTTGTCGAGCACCGCGATCCGGTCCGCCAGCTGATCGGCCTCGTCCAGGTCCTGGGTGGTGAGGAAGACCGTCACGCCGCTGGCGGCCAGGCCCCGGATGACCTCCCACATGGTGCGCCGGGCGCGCGGGTCGAGGCCGGCGGTCGGCTCGTCGAGGAAGATCAGCCGCGGGCTGCCGACCAGGGTCATGGCGAGGTCGAGCCGGCGCCGCATCCCGCCGGAGTAGGTAGCGGGTGTCTTCCCGGCCGCGTCGGACAGGCCGAACCGCGCCAGCAGCCCGGCGGCGCGGCGCCGGCCTTCGGCCCGGCCCAGGTGGTGCAGGTCGGTCATCAGGCGCAGGTTCTCCGCGCCGGTGAGCAGGTTGTCCACGGCCGAGAACTGGCCGGTGAGGCCGATCGCCGCGCGGATCGCGCCGGGATCTTCCGCCAGGTCATGGCCGGCCACCCGGATCTCGCCGGCGTCGGCGCTGATCAGGGTGGACAGGATGTGGACCATGGTGGTCTTCCCGGCGCCGTTGGGACCGAGCAGCGCGAACACCGTTCCCTCGGCGACGACGAGGTCGATGCCGTCGAGCACGACCGTGGCGCCGAACGACTTCCGCAGCCCGGTCACCGATATCGCCGGCCGGCTGGCGGCGGTTGTCATGATCACGTTTCCTCCCGGGGGCTCAGGCCGTGACTTCGGCACGGCGGATCACGATGTCGCCGTAGCTGGTGCGGGCGCGCAC
>DASQSC010000253.1:0-4887 GCA_035642555.1 Streptosporangiaceae bacterium
CCGGCCGGCCGGGCAGGCTGCCCGGCCGCTGGCAGGCCTTCCCCCCGCTCCCGGGCGTCGTCACGGGCCCGGGCCAGCGCCTCGGCGGCCCGCCGGGCCCGGCTGGCATGCTCGTCGCCGCCCGATCCGGCAGGCGAGCCCGGGCCCGGATCGCGCGGCCCGGCGTCAGCTGGCACGGGTCACCGCCCCGTCCGCGACCTCGAACCTGGCCCCCTTCAGCGCGTCCGGAACGTCCGCCGGGACCGCCGCCGTCACCAGCACCTGTTCCGCCCCGGCCACCAGGCTCGCCAGCCGCTCCCGGCGCCCGGTGTCCAGCTCCGCGAACACGTCGTCGAGCAGCAGCACCGGATCGTCACCGGCCGCCCGCAGCAGCTCGAAGCCCGACAGCCGCAGCGCCAGCGCCATCGACCAGGACTCGCCCTGGCTGGCGTAGCCGCGGGCGGGCAGCCCGCCGACGCCGAGCTCCAGCTCGTCCCGGTGCGGCCCGACCAGGCAGACCCCCCGTTCCAGCTCGTCGGCCCGGGCCGCGGCGATGGCCGCCCGCAGCCCGTCGGCCAGTGCGGCCCGGTCCGCCGCAGGCTCGTCCGCGGCATCGGTGTCCGCGGCCTGCTTGTCCTCGCTGCCGGGACCCGCCCCGGCCCGGCCAGCTGCCCGCCGGGACTGCCGGTAGGCCAGGCTCACGTCGCCGGGTTCCCCGGACACCGCCGCGTAGGCGCCGCTCACCAGCGGCCGGAGCGCGGCCGCCAGCTCGATCCTGGCCGCCACCAGCTCCGCGCCGGTCGTGGCCAGGTGCTCGTCCCAGACCTCCAGCGTGCTGGCCGGGCCCCGCGGCGCATCCTGCTGCTCGTCGGGGGGCTCGCTGCCGCTCCCGCCGGCCCGGGCCGGAACCCGTCGTGCCCCCGACTTGCCCTGCTGGCCCGGGGGGACGACCCCCCCAGACCCCCCCGCGCGGGCATGTCCCGGGGGGACGACCCCCCTAGACCCCCCCGCGCGGCCACGCAGCGATTTGAGCAGGGCGGTCCGCTGCCGCAAGACCCGTTCGTAATCCGACCGGACCGCCGCCAGCCGCGGCGCCCGCGCCACCAGCAGGTCGTCCAGATAACGGCGGCGCTGCTCGGGGTCACCCTTGACCAGGGCCAGATCCTCGGGGGCGAACAGCACCGTGCGCAGCGTCCCGAGCACCTGCCGGGGGCGGGGCACGGGCACCCGGTTCAGCCGCGCCCGGTTCGCCCGGCCCGGATTGATCTCGAGCTCGATCAGCGAGTCACGGTCGGCGCCGGTGACCGCCACCCGCAGGATGGCCCGTTCCGCGCCGTGGCGGACCAGCGGCGAGTCGGTGGCGACCCGGTGGCTGGCCAGGGTGGCGACGTAGCCGACCGCCTCTACCAGGTTGGTCTTGCCCTGGCCGTTCCCGCCCAGCAAGGTGCTCACGCCCGGCTCTAGCACCAGGTCGGCCGCCTGGTAGCTGCGGAAGTCGGTGAGCGCGAGCCGGGTCAGGTACACAGCTTGACGGTATCCGGGCGGCGGCCGGCCCGGGAATCAGCCGGGGGAGTCAGCCGACGGCGGCGCGGGGGGCTTGGCGGTCGTCGAGATCACTGCGTGGCCGCCGAACTGGTTGCGCAGCGCGGCGACCACCCTCGCCGCCGGGGAGTCCTCCTGCCGGGAGGAGAACCGCGCGAACAGTGCCGCGCTGATGGCAGGCATCGGCACGGCGTGGTCGATCGCGGCCTGCACGGTCCACCGGCCTTCGCCGGAGTCCTCCACCACGCCCTTGATCTTCGCCAGGCCCGCGTCCTCGTCCAGCGCCCGGACCAGCAGGTCCAGCAGCCAGGACCGGATCACCGTGCCCTCCCGCCAGCTGCGGAAGCTGCCGGGGACGTCGGTCACCACGTCGGTGGCGGCCAGCAGCTCGTAGCCTTCGGCGTAGGCCTGCATGATCCCGTACTCGATGCCGTTGTGGACCATCTTGGCGAAGTGGCCGGCACCGACCTTCCCGGCGTGCACGAACCCGTAGTCACCGGCCGGCTTGAGCGCCTCGAACACCGGCATCAGCCGCGCGATGTCCTCGTCGGCGCCGCCGGCCATCAGCCCGTAGCCGTTGGCCAGGCCCCAGACGCCGCCGGAAACGCCGGTGTCCACGAACCGGATGTCTGCGGCCGAGAGCTCCCTGGCATGCTCCAGGTCGTCCACGTAGTGCGAGTTGCCGCCGTCGACGACCAGGTCACCGGCGGCCAGCAGGCCGCCCAGCTCCTTGATCGTCTCCCGGGTCGGGCCGCCGGCCGGCACCATCACCCAGACCGTGCGGGGGGCCTCCAGCCGCCTGGCGAGCTCGGCCAGGCTCGCCACGTCGCTGACGGCCGGGTCCCGGTCGTACCCGACCACCTCGTGCCCGGCGTGGCGGAGCCGTTCCGCCATGTTGCCGCCCATCCGGCCGAGGCCGATCATGCCGATCTGCATAGCGCGCCCTCTTCCGTCGGTGTCGATCCCAACGCTAGCCCGGTGAGCCCGGGCCGGCCGGAGCCGGGCCCCGGGCCGGGCGGGTGCCCCCGGGCCGCGGCCGGACCGGCCTGAACCGCTGGCTAACCGCCGAGCCGGATCGGCATCAGCAGGTACCGGTAGTCGGGCTCGGTATCCGGGGACGGCTTCCCGGTGATCAGTGCGGGCTTGCCGGACTCGGTGAACGACATCCGGACCGTGTCCGACTCGATCGCGGTCAGGCCGTCGAGCAGGTACTGGGGGTTGAAGGCGATCTGGATGTCATCGCCTTCCAGGCTGGCCTCGAGCACCTCGACCGCCTGCGCCTCGTCCCCGCTCCCGGCTTCCAGCACCAGTTCCCCGGCGGAGAACGACAGCCGCACGGCGGTATTGCGCTCGGCCACCAGCGCGACCCGCTTGACCGCCTCGGCGAACATCCCTGCCGGGAGTTCGGCCACCGCGTTGGAGCTCGTCGGCAGCAGGGACTGGTAGCGGGGGAACTCGCCGCCGAGCAGCCGGGTGGTGGTGCGCCGCCCGGTCCCCTCGAACCCGATCATGCCCTCACCGCCGGACCCG
Organism: Streptosporangiaceae bacterium; assembly: GCA_035642555.1. GTDB lineage: Bacteria > Actinomycetota > Actinomycetes > Streptosporangiales > Streptosporangiaceae > JAIRTY01. Next base: position 3,052 of record DASQSC010000253.1, read on the forward strand.
GCCTCGCTGGGCAGCGCCAGCGCGATCGAGACCTCCGCGCCGGCCGTGAGCGCGCGGGCGGTGTCCGACAGCGCCCGGGCTGGCACTAGCACCGAGGCGCTGAGGTCCGGCCGGGCCGGGGTCCACCGCAGTTCCCGGATGGCCAGCCGGTAGCGGTCGGTCGATACCAGTGTGACCGTGTCGCCCTCGATCTCCATCCGGACCCCGGTGAGCGCCGGAAGGGTGTCGTCCCGCCCCGCCGCCGTCACCGACTGGCTGACCGCCGAGGCGAACGCGTCGCTGCCGATGGACCCGGCGGCTGGCGGCATCTCCGGCAGCGACGGGTAGTCGTCGGCCGGCATCTCCAGCAGCGTGAAGGTGGCGCTCCCGCAGGTAAGAATCGCCCGGGTGCCATCTGACGTCAGCTCAACCGGCCGCGGCGGCAGGCTGCGGGTGATCTCCGCCAGCAGCCGCCCAGACACCAGGGCGACGCCCTCCTCCTCGCTGGTCACGGGGATGGTCGCCTCGGCGGACACGTCGTAGTCGAAGCTGGACAGGGTCAGGTCGCCGGTCACCGCCAGCCGCATGCCCGCCAGCACCGGCACCGCCGGCCGGGCGGGCAGCCCGCGCGCGGTCCAGGCAACGGCCTCGGCCAGCACGTCGCGCTCTACACCGATCTTCACGGCTTTCTGCCTTTCCTTGTCCCAGGCCTTGTCCCGGGCGGCACGGTAACGCATGGCCACGGCGGGCTGGCTGGTACCTGAATGGCTTGATAACTGGAAGAAAAGTAGTCGTCATAGGACCTGTGGATACTGGGGAAGGACGACGTTCCCGCAGGCAGGGCGGGGTTTCTGGGCCCACAGGCCTGGTGCGTTTGCCGCCCGGCGCGGGGGACGCCGTGTGGACACCTGGCTTCCAGGTGCCGTCCGGCCGGTGTTTGTCCCTGGTTTCCCACCAGTTGTCCCCCGCCCATCCCAAGATTTTCCACAGGTATATCCACAACCTGTGTGTACCGATTGTGACGAGCAATCGATGTTTTGTTGCGGCTCACCCTGACCGTGCCTGCTGCTTGATGCGGTTGGTGAGCTCGGTGACCTGGTTGTAGATCGACCTGCGCTCGGCCATCAGGGACCGGATCTTCCGTTCCGCGTGCATGACCGTGGTGTGATCGCGGCCGCCGAACTGCTGGCCGATCTTGGGGAGAGAGAGGTCGGTCAGCTCCCGGCACAGGTACATGGCGATCTGGCGGGCGGTGACCAGGACCCGGGACCTGGATGTCCCGCACAGGTCGTCGATGGACAGGCCGAAGTAGGAGGCCGTCTGGCCCATGATCGTCGCGGCGGTGATCTCCGGCCCCTGGGCCTCGGGGATCAGGTCCTTCAGCACCATCTCGGCCAGCTGGAGGTCGACCGTCTGCCGGTTGAGGCTGGCGAACGCGGTGACCCGGATCAGCGCGCCTTCCAGCTCCCGGATGTTGGTGGAGATGCGGCTGGCGATGTACTCCAGCGCCTCCGGCGGCGCGTTCAGCCCCTCCTGCACGGCCTTCTTGCGCAGGATCGCGATCCTGGTCTCCAGCTCGGGCGGCTGGACGTCGGTGAGCAGTCCCCACTCGAACCGGCTGCGCAGCCGGTCTTCCAGCGTCACCAGCCGCTTGGGGGCCCGGTCGCTGGAGATCACGATCTGCTTGCTCGCGTTATGAAGGGTGTTGAACGTGTGGAAGAACTCCTCCTGGGTGCCTTCCTTGTTCTCCAGGAACTGGATGTCGTCGACCAGCAGTACGTCCACGTCCCGGTAGCGGCGGCGGAAGCCGTCCTGCTTGCCGTCCCGGATCATGTTGATGAAGTCGTTCGTGAACTC
>DASQSC010000254.1:0-7784 GCA_035642555.1 Streptosporangiaceae bacterium
GCTCCGGCTGGCCGGCGTGGACGGCCCCTACTCGCTGCTGCTCAGCGCCGCCGCCTACACGGCCGTCAGCGAGACGTCCGACTACGGGTATCCGGTCCGGGAGCACCTGGCCCGCCTGGTGGACGGCGACATCATCTGGGCGCCCGCCATCGACGGCGCGTTCGTGCTGTCCGGCCGGGGCGGGGACTTCACCCTCTGCCTGGGCCAGGACCTGTCCGTCGGCTACCTGTCCCACGACCAGGCCAGCGTCCAGCTCTACTTCCAGGAAAGCCTGACGTTCCTGGTCAACACGACCGAAGCGAGCGTGGTCCTGACGGCGGCAGGCAGCTGACCCGACCGGTCAGGCCGGCCCGCGGCCGCCGGGGACGGCGGTGAACCACGCATGGTCATCGGTGAGCCACCGGCCGAACCGCAGCCCGGCCGAGCCGAGATCGCCGGCGAGTTCCCGCTCGCTGATCTCGTAGGCGCACCAGGCGTGGGTCCACGCCCGGTCCCCGGCCTGGTACTCAACCTCCACGAACAGGCGCGGCGGCAGCCGGCGGGCCGAGCGGATGATCCGCCGGATGCCGCCGGGGTCGTCCCTGATCCGGGGCGCCTCGCTGACCGTGGCGAACCACGCCGGCGGGTGCTGCTGGAAGACGGCCAGCCCGCCGGGACGCAGGTGCCTGCGGCAGGTTGCCAGGAACCTGCCCCGGACCCCAGGGTCAGCATTGATCATGTTGCTGGCCAGCAGCAGCGTGTCGAACGCACGGTCAAGGCGCAGGTCCTCGATCGCCGAGCAGGCAGTGGGAAGATCGGGGATGCGGGCGAGCATCGCCGCGGAGTCGTCCACGCCGAATACCGGATGGCCGAGCCGGGCCAGCGGGCGCAGGATCCGGCCGGTGCCGCAGCCCAGTTCCAGCACGGACGCGCCTTCCGGAACGGCGGCATGCACGATCTCCGCCTCGCCGAACGACGGCAGCAGCGCGTAGAACTCGACCGCGCACCCGTCGTTGGTGATCACGCCCGGGCCGGTGCCCCTGTTCTCGCTCATGGATGGCCAACGGGCGCCGGCCGCACGGGATTCCGCTCGGCCGGCCGCGCGCCGCCCGTCAGGCCGGGTGCTCGCGCCGGTCGCCTGCCCACTCGGTGTGGAAGCTCCCGGCGGCGTCGGTGCGCTCGTAGGTGTGCGAGCCGAAGTAGTCGCGCAGGCCCTGGATGAGCGCGGCGGGCAGCCGCGGCCGGCGCAGCCCGTCGTAGTAGGCGAGCGAAGACGCGAACGCGGGCGCGGGGATGCCCGCCTGTGCCGCCTGGGCGACCACCCGCCGCCAGCTGTCCACGCCGTCGCGGACCGCCGCCGCGAAGTACGGCGCGACCAGCAGGCTCGGCAGCGCCTGGTCCTCGTCGTAGGCGGCGCGGATGCGGTCGAGGAAGCGGGCCCGGATGATGCAGCCGCCGCGCCAGATGGTGGCCATCGCGCCCCGGTCTACGTCCCACCCGTACTCTGAGCTGCCGGCCGCGATCTGGTCGAAGCCCTGCGCGTAGGCGACCACCTTGGAGGCGTACAGCGCCCGCCGGACGTCGTCGGTGAACGCCTGCGAATCGCTGACGCCGAGGTCGTCGCTCTCCCCGCCGAAAACCGTTCTCGCTGGTTCGCGCTGCTGCGTGTGGCCGGACAGCGAGCGGGCAAACGTGGCCTCGGCGATGCCGGTGATCGGCACCCCGAGATCGAGCGCGCTCTGCACGGTCCAGCGGCCGGTGCCCTTCTGCTCGGCCTGGTCGAGCACGATGTCGATGAACGGCTTCCCGGTCGCGGCGTCGGTGTGGGCGAGCACGGCGGCGGTGATCTGGATCAGGTAGGAGTCGAGGTCGCCCTCGTTCCAGGTGCGGAAGATCTCGCTGAGCTGGCCCGGTGTCGCGGCCAGGCCGGCCCGCAGCAGGTCGTAGGCCTCCGCGATCAGCTGCATGTCGGCGTACTCGATGCCGTTGTGAACCATCTTGACGAAGTGGCCGGCGGCGTCCGGGCCCACGTGGGTGCAGCAGGGCGTGCCGTCGACCTGCGCGGCGATCGACTCCAGGATGGGCCCGAGCCGCTGGTAGGACTCCGCCGAGCCGCCGGGCATGATGCTCGGCCCGTTCAGCGCCCCTTCCTCGCCGCCCGAGACGCCGCAGCCCACGAAGTGCAGGCCGTCGCGGCGCAGCGCCGCCTCCCGCCGCCGGGTGTCGGTGTAATGGGCGTTGCCGCAGTCGATCACGATGTCGCCCGCTTCCAGCAGCGGGGTGAGCTCGCCGATCACGGCGTCTGTCGGCTCGCCTGCCTTGACCATGATGATGACCGCGCGCGGCCGCCGGAGGCTGGCGACGAAGTCCGCCATGGACTCGGACGGCACGAACGTGCCCTCGTCCCCGTGCTCCTTGACCAGGCTGCGGGTGCGTTCAGGGGAACGGTTGTGCAGGGCGACGGCATGCCCGTGCCGGGCCAGGTTGCGAGCCAGGTTCCGGCCCATCACCGCCAGGCCGGTGACGCCGATGTCCGCCTGGGAATGGGTCACGAGTGGCACCTCCTCCTCGGCCGGGCCGCCGGCCTGCCCGTCGCCCCCCCGACTCCCAACCTAGCCGGGGAGCCGGGGCCGCCCCGGCGGCGGGCATGGGATGCTGAGCCTCATGGGACGCCGGTTCAGTCAGGTGGACGTGTTCGGGTCGGAGCGCTACCGGGGGAACCCGGTCGCGGTGGTGCTCGACGGCGAGGGACTGTCCGCCGATCAGATGCAGCAGTTCGCGAACTGGACGAACCTGTCAGAGACGACCTTCGTGCTCCCGCCGGCCGCACCGGGCGCGGACTACCGGGTCCGCATCTTCACGCCCTCCGCCGAATTGCCGTTCGCCGGGCACCCGACCCTGGGCACCTGTCATGCCTGGCTGGCCGCCGGGGGGCAGCCGCGCCAGCCCGGAGTGATCATGCAGGAGTGCGGGGCCGGACTGGTCAGGGTCCGGCAGACAGGCGCGGAGCCGGCGGGCGCTGGGCTGGCGGGAGCAGGGGTGGCCGGCGCGCGGCCGGCGGGCGCTGGGCGAGACGGTCCCCGGCTCGCGTTCGCGGCGCCGCCGGTGCTGCGCGACGGCCCGGTGGAGGAGCCGCTGCTCGCGCAGATCGCGTCGGTGCTGGGGATCAGCCGGGCGGACATTGTCGACGCCTCCTGGGCCGACAACGGGCCCGGCTGGGTGGCGGTGCTGCTGGGGGACGCGGACGCGGTGCTCGCCGTCCGCCCCGGCCAGACCGACCTTGACCTCGGCGTCGTCGGCCCGTACCCGGCCGGGTCGCCGGCCGCGTTTGAGGTGCGGGCCTTCTTCCCGGCGGGCGGCATCACCACCGAGGACCCGGTCACCGGGAGCCTGAACGCGGCGCTCGCGCCGTGGCTGCTGACGACCGGGCGGGCCGAGGCGCCCTACCTGGTGAGCCAGGGCACCGCGCTCGGCCGGGCGGGCCGGGTCCACATCTCCCGCGACGACGACGGCACCATCTGGGTCGGGGGAGCCACCGTCAGCTGCGTGTCCGGCGAGGTGGAGCTCTAGCCGGGCGCAGGCGGTATCAGCCCGGCCGGCCGCGGCGGCCGGAGCCGGGGTTCCCGGTGCCATCGGGCGCGCCCGGCTCCGGGGAGCCGGCATCACCCGGGTGTTCCCCTCCCGGGGGGACGTGGAGCCGGGCGCCGCCCCCTATCGTCACCAGCACGGCGGGTGCGGGAAGTGATCGCGAGTACGCGGCTGACTGGCAGGCGACATCCGGCACCCGGACGCCGGAGGCGCGCGATGACAGCAGAACGGCTCCCCGACCGCACCGCCCTCACGCCGCTGGCCGCGTTCACCGGCGCGACCCGGATAGCCGTGCAGGGAATGCTCGGCGTCGGGGAGCCGGCCGCGGACTACACCGGGATCGCCCTCCTGAGCGGGCATCTTGCCGCCATGGGGCTGACCGTCTACCCGCGGGCAGCCGCCGGCCAGCCGGGCGCGGACCGCCAGCTGCGGGCCGCGTGCCTCGGCCAGGCCCGTAGCGTCGCGTGGGCGCTGCGGCTGCTCGAATGCCAGCTGTCCGGCGAGGCCTACGCGGCCACCCTGCCAGCTTCGGCCCCGCTGGCAGCGCTGGCGCTGCGGCTTGGCAGCTACTGGCAGGCGGAGCGGGCCCTGGTCAGCTGGCTGGAGGAGCGGCTTGCCGATGACGAGCGGAAAGAGCTGGCGGACAGGTACCGGCGCGCGCTTGACCGCGCGCCCACCCGCCCCCACCCCCGGTGCCCCCGCTCCTGGCCGCTCCGCCACCTGGCCTTCTGGCTGCATGGCCGGTGGGACCGCGTGCTCGACACGGTCGACGCGCGGCCCGGCGCGGGCCGGCGCCTCCCGCCCTGACGGGCGGGGCCGGGCAGTGCCTCAGCTTGCCGCGGCCGCGAAGCGGGCGGGGACGGCCTGCGGATTGACGATCAGCACGTGGCTGCGGGCGTGCCGCCACAGTTCCCGGCTGGCACTGGCGTCCATCAGGGCCGGGATGCCGCCGTGGGCGGGCGCGCCGATCACGATGGTGCTGGCCCCGACCCGGTTGGCGTGCTCGGCGACCAGGCGCCCGGCGGAGCCGTGGCCGGTGGCCCGGAGCAGGACGTGGCCGGTGGCCGGGATGCCGCGGGCGGCCAGTTGCGCCAGCTGGCCGGCGACCGCGGACCGGGCAGCCGCCCGGCTCTCGCCGTCGGCCGCGGTATCGCCCGCCACCGCTGGCTCCTGGGCGTGGACGACGTCGACCGGCTGCCCCGTGGCGGTGGCCAGGCGTGCCGCGGCCTCGGTCACGAGCGAGGCGACGGGGGAGCCGTCGATGGCCGCGACGATCACCCGCTGCGTTCCGGAACGGTCAGTTGCGGCACCGGCGGTTGCGGCAGGGGTACTGTCCGCCGTGACGGTCTCGGCCGCCGGCCCCGCCAGGTCTGCGGCCGCGGCGCCGGCCGGCACCTGGGCGGCCTCCGCGTCCGGGGCGCCCGCGGCCTCGAGCAGGCGGTGGCCGGTGGCCAGGATCGCTATCCCCGCCACCACCGCGCCCGCCGCGATGAAGAACGGCACATGGATGTTGAGCGCTTCCACCAGCCGGCCGGCCGCGTACGGCGCGAGACCTGCCCCGATGAACCGGACGAAGCTGTAGGCGGCGGAGGCCACCGGGCGCTCGACCGGGGCGACGGTCATCACCGCCTGGGTGGTGATCGTGTTGTTGATCCCGATGAAGATGCCGGAGACGATCACGGCCGGGATCAGCACCGAGCGGTCGGTCGTCCAGATCGCGATGACCGCGATCACCACGGCGAAGGCGGTGAGGTTGAGGTACATGGCCTTGGCCACGCCCAGCCGCGCCGCCAGCCACGGCGCGCCGAACACGGCGAAGATCGCGACCAGCACGCCCCAGCCGGTGAAGACCAGGCCGAGCTTGATCGGGCTCAGCTCCATCGGGAACGGCGCGTACCCAAGGACTGTGAAAAAGCCCCAGTTGTAGCAGAGCGCGGTCAGGGAGATGGTGAGCAGGCCGCGGTGGCGTAGGGCGCGCAGCGGCGCGGACAGGCCGGTCGGGCGGGCCGGCCGGGGAATGGGCTGGACCAGCACCACCGTGGCAATGAGCGCGATCGCCATCAGGGCCGCCACCCCGTAGAACGGGCCGCGCCAGCTGATCTCGCCCAGCACGCCGCCGAGCAGCGGCCCCATCGCGATCCCCAGCCCGAGGGCGCTCTCATAGAGCACGATCGCGCCAGCGAACCCGCCGCTGGCCGACGCCACGATCACCGCCAGCGAGGTGGCGATGAACAGCGCGTTCCCCACCCCCCAGCCGGCCCGGAAGCCGATGATGCCGCTGATCTCCGACGCGTTCCCGGCCAGCGCGCTGAACACCACGATCAGTATCAGCCCCGCGATCAGCGTCCGCTTGGCGCCGATCCGGCTGGACACCCAGTTGGTGATCAGCATGGCGACCGCGGTGACCATCAGGTAGCTCGTGAACAGCAGGGTCACCTGGCTGGGCGAGGCATGAAGCTGCCGGGAGATGGCCGGCAGGATGGGGTCGACCAGGCCGATCCCCATGAACGACACCACGCACGCGAACGCGACCGCGAAGACGGCCTTGGGCTGCCGGAACGGGCTCGCGGGGCGGGAGTCAGCGGCGGCGGGCGGATGTGGTGCGGTCATGACATCCGTTCTGCGGTGAGCGGGCGGTTCAGCTGGGCGGTCAGGGCTCCGATGGCGGGCAGGGCCGCGGCGAGGGCGGCCCGGTCGCCCGGGCTGAGCCCGGTGAGCATTCCGGCCAGCCGCCCGGCACGTACCGCCCGGCGGCTGGCGAGCAGCTCCCGCCCGGCGTCCGTGATACCCACCTGGACCGCCCGGCCGTCTCCAGGATCGGCCGCCCGGCGCAGCAGGCCGGCCTCTGCCAGCCGCGAGATGAGCTGTGTCATGGCCGGCTGGGTCACGCCCTCCTGCGCCGCCAGCCAGGTGACCCGGCAGGGACCGGAGCGATCCAGGGTCGCCAGCGTGGCCGCGGCGGTCAGCGACGGCCCGCCCGCCGGGGCCAGTGACCGGAACAGCCGGATCAGCCGCTCCATCCCGGCCACCAGGTCATCGGCCAGGGCCTGGTCGCCGGCCGCAGCAGGACTCTCCATGGCCTATTTATATCATATACTTATATACTTCGATCCGCCGCCGGGGCCGGGCCCGGTTAGGGCGGGCGTGACCGGGCACCACCTGGTCATGCTGCGGCGTCATCGCGGAGCCGGGGCACGGCATGCGCGCGCAGGCGCCCATCCGGTGACCATCACCATCCAAGACGGTGCCGGGCCGGGGGTCCCGGCCGACTTCGCCGGGCTCAGCTTCGAGCGGGGGCCGCTCAATCCCGGCAACGCCGGCGTCCCCGGCTACCTGTTCAGCCCGGGAAACCAGTCGCTGGTCGCCCTCTTCCGCAACCTGGGCCTGCGCAACCTGCGGATCGGCGGCGGCTCGGTGGAAAACATGATCCCCGCGGGCACCGGCCGCGACGGCCTGGCCGGGATCGACAACCTGTTCGCCTTCGCCGCCGCGGCCGAGCTGAAGATCATCTACAGCCTGCGCATACTCAGCCCGCGGGACGGGCCCATCGACGACCTGGCGTCGGTCAACGCCCGCGCGGCCGGGTACATCTGGCGCCGCTACCGGGAGCACGTGGCGAGCTTCGCGGTCGGGAACGAGCCCGACTGGCACGCCTTTCACAGCTACCAGGGGCATCAGCTCGACCCGGCTATCTACGAGGAGATCCCGGGCGTGCCGGGCAGCGCGTACTCGTCCTACCTGGCGGGCTGGCGGAGCTTTGCCGACTCGGTCGCCGGCGCCGCCCCGGGGGCGCCGCTGTCCGGGCCCGACACCGGCGCCTACAGCACGCACACCTACACGCCCGCACCTGACACCGGGGTGTCGTGGACCGAGCGGTTCGCCGGCGATGAACGGGACCTGGGCCGGATCTCACAGGTCACGCAGCACTACTACGTGGGCGGAGACCCGGGCAGGACGACCGCCAGGCAGGCGATCAGCAACATGCTCTCCCCGGACTGGGTGCACGGCACGGCGCCAGGCACCCAGCCGAAGCGGACCACCTACGCCCCCTATCCCTGGCTGTACCAGAGCAATATCGCCGCGGTGGCCGCGGCGGGCCTGGGCTATCGGCTCACCGAGTCGAATGACTACCTCACCGGCGTCCCGGGAGCGAGCGACGCCTTCGCCGCGGCGCTGTGGGCACTCGATTACCTGCACTGGTGGGCCGCTCACGGGGC
>DASQSC010000255.1:0-2418 GCA_035642555.1 Streptosporangiaceae bacterium
TTCCGGGTCGTCCCGGGTGTCGCACATGAACACCGAGATCTGCCCCGCGCCCAGCGCGTCCTCAGTGCCCAGCATGACCGGGATGCTGAACCGGCCGAAGCTGTCGGTGGTGATCACCCCGACCGTGTAGGTGCGGCCCGCGAGCAGCCCCCGGGCCAGCACGTTCGGGGCGAAGCCCAGCTCCCGGGCGGCGGCGGTGACCCGTTCCCGGGTTTCCGGGCGCAGCCGGCCCTGGCCGTTCAGCGCCTTGGATGCGGTGCCGATCGAGACCCCCGCCAGGGCCGCCACCTCACGGATCGTCACCCGCCGGGTGTCGGGCCGCGGATCGGCTGCGGGCTCGGCCGCGGGCAGGCGCGCGCCCGTGCGGGCGGCCTGGAGCTGCTGAGGCAAAGGGTTGCCCGCGGGATCCATGCCCTCATAATCTCATGCCGCCCTGATGGCGACGGAGCACTCGCCCCGGCCCTGCTGCGCGGTGCCGTGATGCTGGTATCCGTTCGGAATCACTGCTACCAGTGCGATGGGAACCGGCGCGAGCCCGAGGGCCCGGCCGGATCGCCCCGGCGCCAGGGTTGACGGGAATCGCCCGGCATTCCTATCGTTTGGGAAAAGCATTTCCGCATTCCGCCTGCCGGGCGCGGCCGGGTTGGCCGGTCACTTCCGGCGGGCGGCAGAGGGCATGCCCAGCGGGCCTGTCCTCACGCGGCGGCGCGTGCCCTGGGTTGCCGGGGGGCGTGACCATGCGCCGCTTCCCGGCCCGGGACGTCTGGGAAGGCCAGGCCCCATGACACCACGCGTCCGTCCAGCCGCCGCCACCGCATTAGCGCCCGCCGCATCCGTGCCCGCCGCCATGGCCCTCGTGCGACCGCCCGCGCTCGCCCCGGCGGCGGGTCTCCGGCCGCCCGGGATGACAGCCGCCGGATCAGCCCCGGATCAGTCCCGGGGCGATCTCATGAATCAGCGCCCTGACCCCTGCCATGAGCTGACCTGCAGCCGGGCAGCCGAGAAGCGAGGAAGACCATGAACAGATGGAGAACCCGGTTGCCGTTCGCGGCGCTGGCAGCGGTCGCGGTCGTCACCGCGGCCTGCGGCTCGTCCGGTACCGGCGGCAGCAGCACCGGAACCGCGAAATTCGGGGTCAACGCCACCGGCGTGGTGCATTTCTGGGCCCGCGAGGCGACCGACACCGTGGCCAAGCCGCTGGTGAAGAAGTTCAACGCCACCCACCCGCACCTGAAAGTCGTGCTGCACCTGACCCAGCCCAACCAGGCCACCACCGAACTAGGCACGGCGATCCGGGCCGGAGCGGTACCGGACCTGGTCGGGCTGAACGACATCAACGTGCCGTTCTTCATGAAGCATCACGCGCTGATGGACGTCACCCCCTACGTCAACGCGCTGCCCTACAAGTCCTCGCTCAGCCCCGGCCACATGAAGCTGGCCACTGATAACGGCCGGTTCTACGGCATCCCGTACCTCGCCGACCTGTCGGTGCTCTGGTACAACAAGACGCTGTTCCGCCAGGCCGGGCTGAACCCGGACCAGGCGCCCGCGAGCTACCCGCAGATCCTCGCCGACGCCAAGAAGATCAGCGCGCTCGGCCACGGGATCTCCGGGTTCTCGTTCGCCGGCAACTGCCAGGGCTGCCTGGGCTTCACCATGCTGCCGTCGATCTGGGCCAGCGGCCAGCACCTGCTGACCGGGCCGCTCGGCAGCCAGACCGCCAGCGTGGGCAGCAACGCGCCGCTCAAGCAGATCCTGGGCTTCTACCGGCAGCTGTGGGCGCAGCACCTGGTTCCCGTCGCCGACCGGACCCAGAACGGCCTGACCTGGGGCAAAGACTTCGAGAGCGGGAAGGTCGGCATCCTGCCAGGCGACTACGGGTTCGCCGCCGCCTTCACCACCAAGCAGCAGCAGGCGGAATTCGCCGACGCCCCGCTGCCGGCGGTGAACGGGGGCGCGTATGCCACCTTCGACGGCGGCGATGACTTCGTGATCCCGAACGGGGCCAAGAACCCCTCCGGCGCCTGGGAGTTCGTCAAGTGGGTGCTGCAGACCCAGCAGCAGTCCCAGTACCCGTCCATGGGCATGACCCCGGTCCGGACCGACATCCTGGGACCGGCGTTCAACGCCAAGAACCCCTACGATGCAGTGGCGCTCAAGGCGCTCGCCAAGGGGTCGGTCGAGTACACCCTCGCTTACAACGCGGTCTTCAACGCCCCCGGCTCGCCGTGGTTCAAGATGTTCTCCACCGCGGTGTACGACGGCAACCTCACGGGCGCCCTGCAGCAGGGGCAGTCCGGGATCCAGAGCGCCCTGAGTTCCGTCAAGTGATGGCAGCACCCCAGGTGCGGCCGCGGCCCCGCTGGCCGGCGCCTTCCCGGCCGGCGGCCCGCCGCCGGGGCCGGGGGGCGGCGGCCC
>DASQSC010000256.1:0-2065 GCA_035642555.1 Streptosporangiaceae bacterium
CTGCCGATCGTGGCCAGCAAGATCCCGCCGCCGGGCGTGCCGCGCGAGGAGAGCATCGCCCGTTCCACCGAGATGATCGTCAACACCGCGCCGTTCGACGTCACCGGGCATCCGGCGACCTCGGTCCCGGCCGGCCTGGCCGGCGGGCTGCCGGCCGGGCTGATGATCGTGGGGCCGCGCGCCGGGGACGTCACCTGCCTGCGGGCCGCGCAGGCGTTCGAGACGGCGGTCGGCGGCTTCCCCGCGCCGCCGGGATCCTGACCGGCCGTCCGGATTCCGAACGGGCGGGCCCGCCAGCCAGCCGGGCGGTGCGGATCAGCCCTCGTCCGGGGAGGTCCCCTTGACCTGGCGGCCGGCCGTCCAGACCCCGGTCACGTGCTCGGGGGCGGCCAGCACCGAGATGTCGGCGACCGGGTCGGCATCCAGCGTGATCACGTCGGCGTCGTAGCCGGCCTCCAGCCGGCCGCTGCGCGGTGCCTGCGGGCCGAGCGTGAGCGGCGCGGTCGCGGTCGCCGCCTCGATCGCCTGCAGCGGGGTCAGGCCGAGCTTGACCAGGTGGGGGAGCTCATGGCCATTCCGGCCCCAGGAGTTCACCAGGTCCGCACCGGACAGCCCGATGTCGGTGCCCATCGCGATGGTCACGCCGTGCTCCCTGGCCCTGGCCACGGCCTCGGCATGGACATCGGCCACGGTCCGCAGCTTCGCCATCGCGTAATCAGGCACCGCTTCCGGGCTGCCCAGCATGTCCTCGATGATGGTCCGGGTCGGCACCAGGATGGCCCCGGTCTCCAGCATCGCGTCGCAGCACTCGTCGTCGGCGTAGGTGCCGTGCTCGATGGTGCGCACCCCGGCCTGCAGCGCGGCCATGATGCCCGGCTTGCCGTGGCAGTGGGCGGCGACCGCCCGCTCGGCCAGGCCGGCCACCTCGACGATGGCCCGCAGTTCCGCGTTCGTGAACTGCTGGTGCACGGGGTCGTCCAGCTCCGACAGCACGCCGCCGGAGGCGCAGACCTTGATCACCCGGGCACCGCGCCGCAGCTGCATCCGCACCGCCCGCATCGCGTCCGGCACGCCGTCCGCGAGGCAGAACGAGCCGTCGGCCTGGGCGAAGTCGCTCATCCAGGACAGCGGGTAGGAGTGGAAGTCAGCGTGACCGCCGGTGATGCTCAGGACGCCGCCGGCCGCGTAAATGGCCGGCCCGTCCACCGTGCCCTCGCGGACCGCGCGGGCCAGGTCCACCCCGAGGCCGCCGACCTCCCGGACCGACGTGATGCCCGCGTCCAGGGCGGCCCGCAGGTCGGCGGCGGCGCGGGCGGCGCGGAGGGCGAGCGGCTCGCGCGGCAGCCTCCCCAGATCGAACGAGCGGGTGCCGAGGAAGTGCCCGTGGCAGTCCCACATGCCCGGCATCACCGCAGCCGCCCGGTGGCGGGCTGCCTGCGGGGTGTCCGGCGCGTCGACGGCCGGTCCCGCATACCCCAGCCGGGGCCCGTCGAACACCACGACGGCATCGGTGATCGGCTCACCCTGGCCGGGAATGAGCAGGTCAGCCTCAATTCTGTGCATGAAAATCCTCCGGATGAGCCAGCCGGCGGCGCTGCGGCGCCGTTGCCATCATGGCAGCCGAATGGCGGCGGCTGGCACGTTCCCGGCAAGCCGGCAAGCGCCGCCGGCAAGGCCCTGACCCTGGTTTACGCGTATCGGTATCTAAGCGTGTGCCCGTGTTTGCGGTTCGTGATGCGCTATACAGGGACCAGCGCGAGGGGGCATGATGCGGCCACAGGGCATGCCGGCGAGCGGGAGGCGAATGGCGCGAGAATGGCTTGCCAGGATCAGGCATTCGGCCCGGGCCGCTCCGCTGCCGGTCAAGCTGGTGCTGATCCTCGTGGTGCTGACGGTGGTGGTGCTGGCGGCCATGCTGCCAGCGCAGGTGGCGGACGCACTGCTGGTAGCCGCCCTGCTGTACGGGCCGGTTGCGGTGTGGCGGGGGCACCGGTCGCTGACCGCCTCGATCGGGACGGCCCTCGTCGGGCTGGCCGCGATCCTGGTGGTGGTCACGCCCGTGACG
>DASQSC010000257.1:0-2277 GCA_035642555.1 Streptosporangiaceae bacterium
GGCCCTGGCGATCAGGCTGCGGTGGGGGACCTCACCGTTGTTCCGGCAGGCCCGCGTCACCGCCGCGGGCCGGGTCGCGACGGTCCTGAAGCTGCGCACGCTGCGCCCGCAGGCCGATCCGGACCGGAGCTGGACGGCGCCTGAGCACGAGTGCGGCCGCCTCAGCCGGTGGCTGCGCGCCACTCACCTGGACGAGCTGCCGCAGCTGATCAACGTGCTGCGGGGCGACATGTCGCTGGTGGGGCCGCGGCCCGAGCGCCCGTACTTCGCCGACCGGTTCAACCGCGACGTCCCCCGCTACGCCGACCGGATCCGGATGCGGGCCGGCATCACCGGCTGGGCACAGGTGCACGGCCTCAACGGCGACACCTCGATCTATGAACGCGCCCGCTTCGACAACCAGTACATCGAGTACTGGTCGCCGTGGCTGGACCTGACCATCCTCGCCCGGACGCTGGCGACGGCCCTCTCCGGCGCCGCCAGGGGAGCGCCATGACATCCACCGGGCACAGCCGGACATCGCCGGGCGGGCGGAACCGCCCGGCGCCAACCACAGCGGCTCCATCTCAGCTACAGGGAGATTCGATGAAGGTGCTTCACGTGATCACCGGCCTCGACGCCGGCGGCGCCGAACTGCAGCTGGCCATGCTGCTGCGGCACACCCGGCATCAGGCCGACGTGGTGACGCTCTACAACCCCGGCCCGGTGGCAGAGCAGATCCGCGCCGCGGGCACCTCCGTGCGTGACCTCGGGATGACCAGCAACACCCAGCTCTCCGCCCTGCTCAGGCTGCGGCGGATGATCCGGGCCGGCCGGTACGACGTCGTGCACACGCACCTGTACCGGACGCAGGTCTACGCGCGCCCGGCGGCCCGGCTCGCGGGCGTCCCGGTGGTGCTGACCACCGAGCACTCCATCGGCGAGACCCACATCGAGCGGCGGAAGATGACCCGCGGGGTGCGGGCGCTGTACCTCGGTTCTGAGCTGTTCTCTGACGCCACCATCGCCGTGTCCACGGTGGTGCGGGAGCGCCTGGTCCGGTGGGGGGTGCCGGACAAGAAGATCACCGTCATCCCGAACGGGCTGGAGGTGGCCGGCCTCGCCTTCGACGATGCGAAGCGGAAGCAGGTGCGGGAGCAGTTCGGCATCGCGCCCGGCACCTACGTGATCGGCGCGCTGGGGCGGCTCGACCCGAACAAGCGGGTGGACCTGATCATGGAGGCCGCGGCCCCGATGCTCGGTGACCAGTGCAAGATCCTCGTGATCGGCCGCGGCCAGGACCAGGAGCGGCTGGCGGCGGCGGCAGCCCGGCTCGGCGTCACCGAGAACGTGATCTTCGGCGGCTACCAGTCCGACACCACGGCCATGCTGGCCGCCTTTGACCTCTACGTGGCGGCCTCGCTACAGGAGACCTTCGGCCTGTCGGTCCTCGAGGCCCTGGCCAGCGGGCTGCCGGTGCTCTACACCACCTGCCCGGCGCTGGACGGGATCCAGACCGAGCGGGCCCGCCAGGTGGAGGGCACCCCGGAAGCGCTCCGGGCGGAGATCCGCAAGGAGATCGAGGCCGGCCCGCGCCCGCGCGAGGCCGACCACCACGTGTTCGAGAGCTACGGCATCCAGGCGGTGGCTCGGCGGATCGACGACCTGTACGAGCAGGTGCTGGCCGGGCGGCCAGCGAGGTCGCGCCGCGCCGTGGCCCGCCGCAGCAGGTAACCGGCGGAGCCGGCATCGGGTTCGGAGCAGGAAGCGCCGGGGGTCATCCCGCTGCGCAGGAGGAGTAGTCGTGAAATTCTTGGCAGGAGCACAGTTCAGGCTTCCCGTGCTCGCCACCGTCACAGCAGCGGTTGTCGCGCTGGCGGCTGGCTGCTCGAGCGGATCCCAGGGCGGATCCTTGCCCGGGCAGTCTCCCTCCGGCCAGGCAGCCACCGCCAGCGCCAGCCCGGCCACCCGGCCGGCTGGCGCGCACGGCGGCGTGAACCTGAACGTGCTGGTGCTGACCGACGGCACCGGGGGAGTAGAGGCGATCCGGCAGGAGCTGTCGTCCGAGGGGATGCCGGAGACGGTCATCAACCTGCACGACTCCTCCCGGCCGAAGATCACCGGTTCCTTCCTCTCCCGGACGCTCCCGGACGGGACGCGCGGCGGCAACTTCGACGGCGTGGTGCTGCCCAGCGCGGCGCCGGCCGGCCTGTCCCCCGCCGAGATGCAGGCGCTGGCCCGGTACGAGAGCCGGTTCCGGGTCCGCCAGGTGGACGCCTACGTCCCGCCCTCGGGGGC
>DASQSC010000258.1:0-3955 GCA_035642555.1 Streptosporangiaceae bacterium
ATCACGTCCGGGATCGGGAACACCTGCGCCGGGTCCGGCACCCATCCCAGCCGCCCGGCCGCGAAGCTGGCGAACGCCTCCCCCAGCCCGCCCCGGTGCCCGTAGCCGCAGTCCCCGGCCGCCATGGCGTCGGTGACCGCCTGCTTGACCGGCGCGGCGAGGTCGAAGTCCATCTCGGCGACGAACGCCGGCAGCACGTCGGCTGGGTAGGTCCGCCACTTGAAGCTCTTCCGCTGGCGCAGCGTCGCCAGGTCGCAGGTTCCGAGCATGCTGTCCACCCGACGGATGCTAACCCGGCGCCGCTGGGCGAGCCTATGCTGGCCGTATCCGCCGGAGACGAGGGGCACACAGTGAGCGAGGCATGGCCCAGCGAGTGGCTCCCGGCACCCGAGCCGCCGCCCGAACTGGACACCAGCGTCGCGCACCCGGCCCGGGTCTACGACTACTGGCTGGGCGGTAAGGACAACTTCGCGGCGGACCGGGAGGCGGCCGAGCGGGTTCTCGCCGTCACGCCCGGCCTGAGGTTCCGCGTCCGCGCCAACCGCGCCTTCCTTGCCCGCGCGGTGCGTTACCTGGTCTCGGAGGCCGGCATAAGGCAGTTCCTGGACATCGGCACCGGGATCCCCTCCGCCAGCAACACGCACGAGGTCGCGCAGGGGATCGCCCCGGACGCGCGGGTCGTGTACGTGGACAACGACCCCATCGTGCTGGTGCACGCCCGCGCCCTGCTCACCAGCACCCCGGAGGGCGCCTGCGACTACCTCGCCGCCGACCTGCGCAAGCCAGGCCCGATCCTGCAGCACGCGGCCGGCACGCTGGACTTCGGGCAGCCGGTCGCGCTCATGCTGCTCGGGATCTTGCACCTGATCTCCGATGCGGAGGATCCGTACCAGATCGTCAGGCAGCTGATCGACGCCGTACCATCCGGCAGCTACCTGGTCATCTCCCATCCGGCCAGCGACATCGCCGGCAACCAGCGCGAGGCGCAGCAGCGCTACAACGAACGGGTATCCACCCCCCAGACCCTGCGCAGCGAGGCCGAGGTCGCGAGATTCTTCGGCGGGCTTGAGCTGGTGCCGCCGGGACTGGTCGCTGTCCATACCTGGCGGCCTGACGGGCTGGTGCCGCCCGGCGCCACCTCCGCCCACGGGGGCGTTGCCCGCAAGCCGTAACAGCACGGGGAAGGTGGGGGGTGCCCGTCACCCAGCCGGAGGCTGAGCCGTCCTAGCGGCGGGCGGCGGCCGCAGGCTTCCGGCCGGGACGGCCGGTCAGGCGGCCGAGCGCCCGGTAGGCCCAGCCGGCGCCGCGCCACAGCTCCGGGTCGAGCGCGTGCCGGCCGTCGGCCACGTTCCGCCGCGCCACCGCCTTGCCGATGTCCGCCGGGTCCGCCTGCCGGAACTCGGGCCATTCGGTGAGCACGAGCAGCACGTCCGCGTCGGCCGCGGCGCCGATCATCGAGCCCGCGTAGGCCAGTTCCGGATGCGCCCGCCGGGCCCGGTCGGTGGCCGCCGGATCGTAGGCGGTCACCCTGGCGCCGGCTCGGTGCGCCGCGGCGGCCACCTCCAGCGCGGGCGAGTCCCGGATGTCGTCGGAATCCGGCTTGAACGCCAGCCCCAGCACCCCGATCACGGTGCCCGCCAGCGAGCCGCCCGCCAGTTCCCTGGCCAGGTCCACCATGGCGCAGCGGCGCCGCTGGTTGACCGCTTCCACGTCCCGCAGGAACGCGACCGCCTCTCCCGTGCCCGCCTGGTCGGCCCAGCTCAGGAACGCGCGCAGGTCCTTCGGCAGGCAGCCGCCGCCGAACCCGAGGCCGGGCCGCAGGCCGGCCGATCCGATCCGGTGATCGTGGCCGAGCGCCTCGGCCAGCTGTGCCACGTCGGCCCCGGCCGTCTCGCAGACCTCGGCCATGGCGTTGATGAACGAGATCTTCGTGGCCAGGAAGGCGTTGGCGGCCACCTTGACCAGTTCCGCGGTGGCGAAGTCGGTGACCACGAACGGGACCCCCGCGGCCACCGGGCCGGCATAGACCTCGCGCAGGACCGCCTCCGCCGAGGCCGAGCGCACCCCGGCCACGATCCGTTCGGGTTGCAGGGTGTCGGCGACCGCGTGGCCCTCGCGCAGGAACTCCGGATTCCAGGCAAGCTCGGCGGCCTGCCCGGCCGGGGCGAGCCGGGCCAGCCGGCCGGCCAGCGCACCGGCGGTTCCCGCCGGGGTGGTTGACTTCCCGACCACCAGGCAGGGCCGGGTCAGCAGCGGCGCCAGCGCGTCGATGCAGCCGTAGAGCTGGGACAGGTCGGCTCCGCCCGAGCCGCGCCGCTGCGGCGTGCCGACGCAGACGAAGTGAACGTCGCCGAACGCGGCGGCCTCTTCGTAGCAGGTGGTGAACCGCAGCCGCCCCGAGGACAGGCCGCTGGCCAGCAGTTCTTCCAGGCCAGGCTCGTGGAATGGCAGCCGGCCGGCCGCCAGCGCCCTGACCCGGGCCGGATCGGCATCCAGGCCCAGCACGTCGAAGCCGAGCTCGGCCAGGCAAGCGGCGTGCGTGGTGCCCAGGTACCCGGTACCAAGTACGGTGAGGCGACGGGGCACGGTGCTCCTTCCGCAGGCGCGCTCCCCACGCTGCTCCACCCTGAATCCAGGGTCATGCGCACGCTACCGGCGGTTAGTGGACAGCAGCCGGATACCTGGGTAACCCGGGACACAGGGTGAACGAATCATTTGTAAATAGACCCGTCGTCCCAGGTCAGCGCCGGACCGCCCCGGTGACCAGCCAGGCGGTGCCGCGAGCACGGAGCGTGAGCGTCACGAACCTGGCGGCCAGCCACAGGCTGACGGCCAGCCACAGCGCCACCAGGCCGTCATGACCTGCCACCACCACCGCGACGGCCGCCCCGAACACCGCCGCCGTGGCCACCCCGGCCAGCGCCAGGTAGTCCTGGTCGCCCGCCCCGATCAGCACCCCGTCGAGCACGAACACCACCCCGGCGACCGGCTGCTGCAGCGCGGCCACCAGCAGCACGGCCAGCAGCAGCCGCGTCACCGCCGGCGAGGCGGCAAACAGGCCCGGCAGCACCGGCCGCGCCGCGAGCAGCAGCAGCCCGAACACGCTGCCGTAGGCCACGCCCCAGCCGATCATCCGGCGGGTGGCGGCCCGCGCCCCGGCCACGTCCCCGGCGCCCAGGTACTTCCCGGTGATCGCCTGGCCCGCGATGGCGATCGCGTCCAGCGCCAGCGCCAGCAAGCTCCAGATCCGGAACGCGACCTGGTGCGCGGCGATCGCGGCATTCCCCTGCCGGGCCGCGATCGCGGTGGTCACCACGAGCACGGCCTGCAGCGCCAGCGTCCGCACCACCAGCGACGCCCCGGCCAGTGCCGCGGCCCGGACCCCCGCCAGATCGGGCCGGAAAGCGACCCCCGCCCGGCCCGCGCCCCGGGCCACGACCAGCAGGTAGACGGCGGCCGTCCCGTTCTGGGCGACCATCGTCCCCCACGCGGAACCTGCCAGTCCCCAGCCGGCACCGAGGACCAGGATCCCGTTCAAGAGGATGTTCACGAGGTTCCCGCACACGGCCACGGCGAGCGGGGTACGCGTGTCCTGCAGCCCGCGCAGCACGCCGGTCCCGGCCAGCACGGCGAGCATCGCCGGCGCGCCGAGCAGGCTGATCCGCAGGTAGGTGACCGCGCCGGCGGTGACGGCCGGCGACGCGCCGAAGGCCCGCACGATCGCCGGCGCCAGCGGCCAGCCGGCCGCCAGCACCACCGCCCCGATCGCCGCCGCCAGCCACAGCCCGTCGATGCCCTGCCGGATCGCCGCCTGCCGGTTACCGGCCCCGACCTGTCTCGCCACGGCGGCGGTCGTGCCGTAGGCGAGGAAGATCGACAGGTTGACGAGGGTGGTGAGGGCCTGGCTGGCGACGCCGAGGCCGCCGAGCGCCGTGGTGCCCACCCGGCCGACGAT
>DASQSC010000259.1:0-4107 GCA_035642555.1 Streptosporangiaceae bacterium
GGGTTGGACGGCGACACGAACAGCAGCATCTTGGTCCGCTGGGTGCAGGCAGCCTCCAGGTCAGCCACGGATGCCCGGTAACCAGACCGTTCGTCTGTCATAACCGGTACCGGTACGCCGCCGGCCAGCGCTATCGCCTCCGGATAGGTGGTCCAGTACGGGGCGGGCAGCAGCACCTCGTCGCCCGGGTCGAGCAGGGTCGCGAATGCCTCGTACACGGCCTGCTTGCCGCCGTTGGTGATCATCACCTGGTCGGCGCCCACCTGGTAGCCGGAGTCGCGCGCGGTCTTGGCGGCGACCGCCTCCCGCAGGCCGGGCAGCCCGGCGGTGGGCGTGTACTTGTGGAAGCGGGGCTCGGCGCAGGCGCGCTGGGCGGCCTCGACGATGTACTCCGGGGTCGGGAAGTCAGGCTCGCCCGCGCCGAACCCGATGACCGGCCGGCCGGCCGCCCGCAGGGCCTTGGCCTTGGCGTCCACGGCCAGCGTGGCCGAGCCGGTGATAGCGGATACTCGCGCGGAGATGCGTCGGTGGGCAGCGGTCATGTCTCCATCGTGGCACTACTCGCCGGGTACTCGCGCTGTGGTTCGACGCCGGGGCGGCAGGCAACGTAGACTGCATCAGACTGCTGGCGGATCGCCGCGTAGTTGACGCGTGTCCGGAAGGGGCGCGCCGGCCGCGGGACGGCTGCCAGCGGGCGAAGGCAGGGCCCGCCGGTGGCAGGCCAGGCCGTTAGCCGGAGGGCAGTAGCTCAATTGGCTAGAGTCCCGGTCTCCAAAACCGGTGGTTGGGGGTTCGAGTCCCTCCTGCCCTGCGAATGCGGTCCGCGACTGCCGTGGGCCGTCGGCTCCGGCCAGTTACGTCGAAGGTGAGAACATGGCGACTCAGACGCGTGGCCAGTCAGCACGGGGCCGCGTCCGGTCCGGACAGCCGGGCGGGGGCGGCCGCACCACTCCCGCGGTCTTTGTCCGCCAGGTTGTCGCCGAGCTGAAGAAGGTAATCTGGCCGACCCGCCGGGAACTGCGCACGTACACGATCGTGGCGCTGGTGTTTGTGGTGGTGATGACCGCGATCGTGACGGGCCTGGATTTCGGGTTCACCAAGCTGGTGTTCGCCGCCTTCGGCTGAGGGGCGAACGGGCCCGAACGGGCCGCTGTAACAGGCCGCGCCAGCGACGGCACAGGCCGCGCGAGGCGTTATCGGCCGAGGCTGCGCCGCCGGGTGAAATCTTGATACTGGCGGATACGCCGAGGCAACCGTTGGGGGGCCGGACCGGCCGGGCGGCCGGTGCCGGCGCCGCCAGGAAGAGCGGAGAGTAGTGATCGTGTCCGAGTCCCAACTGCACACCGGTGATGGGGTGGAGGAAGCCCAGCCCATGGACGGCCAGGCCGGTGCCGACGAGCCCGCCGAGGCGGGGGCGGCTCAGGCCGCTGCCGAGGCTGAGGAGGCCGGGACGGCGGAGGCTGCGGCCGGGGAGGCCGGTGGCGCGGCGGAGGATGACGCTGCCGAGGCCGGGACCGAGGCTGCGGAGACGGGTGGCGCGGCAGACGCCGACGGCGCAGAGGCCAGCGCGGCGGAGGATGGCGCGGCGGAGGCCGGCGGCGCGGAGGAGCCGGACCCGGCGGCCGCGTTCCGGCGGGAACTGCGGATGCAGCCGGGTGAGTGGTACGTGGTGCACTCCTACGCGGGCTATGAGAACCGCGTCAAGGGCAACCTCGAGAGCCGCACCCAGTCGCTCAACATGGAGGACTTCATCTACCAGATCGAGGTCCCCGTTCACCAGGTGACCGAGGTCAAGGGCGGGAAGCGGCAGCAGGTCTCGGAGAAGGTGCTGCCCGGCTACATCCTGGTGCGGATGGAGCTCACCGACGAGTCCTGGGCGGTGGTGCGGAACACCCCCGGCGTGACCGGGTTCGTCGGGCTGTCCAGCAAGCCGTCGCCGCTCAGCCTGGACGAGGTGGCGGCGCTGCTCGCGCCCGAGCCCGCGGAGACGGCGGCCACGGCCGAGGTGACCAGGACCGCGGTGGAATATGAAGTGGGCGAATCCGTTACGGTAATGGACGGTCCGTTCGCGACGCTCCCGGCGACCGTGAGCGAGATCAACCCGGACACCCAGAAGCTCAAGGTGCTGGTGTCCATTTTCGGCCGGGAGACCCCGGTCGAGCTCTCTTTTGATCAGGTCTCCAAGCTCTGATCGGCGAATGACAGGTAAGGACTGATGGCGCCTCCCAGGAAGAAGAAGATCGCCGCGGTGGTCAAGGTGCAGCTGAACGCCGGCGCGGCTACCCCGGCACCGCCGGTCGGCACCGCGCTGGGCCCGCACGGCGTCAACATCATGGACTTCTGCAAGCAGTACAACGCGGCCACCGAGTCGCAGCGCGGGAACGTGATCCCGGTCGAGATCACGATCTATGAGGACCGGTCGTTCTCCTTCATCACCAAGACCCCGCCGGCCCCCGAGCTGATCAAGAAGGCCGCCGGAGTGGAAAAGGGGAGCGGCGAGCCGCACCTGACCAAGGTCGGCACGATCTCCGCGGCGCAGGTGCGCGAGATCGCGCAGACCAAGATGCCCGACCTCAACGCGACCTCGATCGAGGCGGCAGAGAAGATCATCGCCGGGACCGCCCGCTCGATGGGGATCACGGTCCAGGCTTAGCAGGGCCGGACGTTCGTCCCGGCAGTGGGAGGGTCATGCGCTGGCCCGGTACCACGACCTCCGACCAGACAGGAGCAGATCATGAAGCGCAGCAAGGCGTACCGCGCCGCGGCTGACCAGATCGACCGGAGCCGGCTCTACAGCCCGGCCGAGGCGATCTCACTGGCCCGCAAGACCTCCGGCGCCAAGTTCGATCCCACGGTCGAGGTGGCGCTGCGGCTGGGCGTGGACCCGCGCAAGGCCGACCAGATGGTCCGCGGCACCGTGAACCTGCCGCATGGCACCGGCAAGACGGCCCGGGTGCTGGTCTTCGCGACCGGCGACCGGGCGGAGGAGGCCAGGGGGGCCGGGGCCGACCACGTCGGCTCCGACGACCTGATCGAGCGGATCCAGGGCGGCTGGCTCGACTTCGACGCCGTCGTCGCCACGCCCGACCTGATGGGCAAGGTGGGCCGGCTGGGCCGGATCCTCGGCCCGCGCGGGCTCATGCCCAACCCCAAGACCGGCACCGTCACCAACGACGTCGGCAAGGCCGTCTCCGACATCAAGGGCGGCAAGATCGAGTTCCGGGTGGACCGGCACGGCAACCTGCACTTCGCCATCGGCAAGGCCTCGTTCAGCGACACCGCCCTGGTCGAGAACTACGCGGCGGCCGTGGACGAGGTGATGCGGCTCAAGCCGTCAGCCGCCAAGGGCCGCTACCTGAGGAAGGTCGCGCTCACCACCACCATGGGGCCGAGCATCCCGGTCGACCCGGCCAAGACCCGCGGCCTGAGCGAGGAGCTCGAGGCGGCCGCGGCGAGCTAGGGCAAGCCCTGACCGGCCGCCGTCGTCCCACCGGGAGCGGATTTGGCGGCCCGGCAGGCGCCCGCGTACAGTGAGCCGAGCCAAAGACCGTCGGCTGCTGGCGCGCGCGAGAGCGCGGCCAGCCGAAGGCCCCGCGGGAGCGGGCGGCCCACGCAGGCATCGTGAGCAGGACCCGCCGTGACCGGCACGGCACAAGGCTCCGGGTTCCCCGGAGCAGGCGCCGGCCGGCGGGGACACGCCCTGGTGCGCTGCGCCGGGGCGTTCGCCTTGCCTGGGCCCGTATCAGGAAGGAGGCCCATGGCACGGGCAGACAAGGTGACCGCGGTCGCCGAGCTGGCCGAGCGGTTCCAGGACTCGTCAGGTGCCGTGCTGGCCGAGTACCGCGGGCTGACCGTCGCCCAGCTGGGCGAGCTGCGCCGCTCCCTCGGCGAGAACGCCACGTTCTCCGTGGTGAAGAACACGCTCACCAAGCGCGCGGCCGGCGACGCCGGCCTCGCGGACGAGCTGGAGCCGCTGCTGATCGGCCCGTCGGCGATCGCTTTCGTTCAGGGCGACCTGGTCGAGGCGGCCAAGGGGCTGCGTGACTTCGCCCGCACCTATCCCGCGCTGGTGATCAAGGGCGGGGTCGTCGACGGCAAGGCCATGAC
>DASQSC010000260.1:0-4464 GCA_035642555.1 Streptosporangiaceae bacterium
GGCCCGAACCCGCCGCGCCGCGGCCCTCCCGGGCCCCGCCGGTGTCCCCGGTGACCGCCGCGCCGGCGGCCCCAGCCTGCTTCGCCCGGAAACTCCCAGGCCTCGTCTTCTTCTTCCCCGTGCATGACATTCCTCTTTCTCTGCCCCGGCGCCGCGCCGGCCGGACCGGCTGCTCGTCCCGGAGCATCTCGATGCTCTGTTGTAACTCAACGATATATCGGAATAGCACTGACGGCAAGTGCCGCTCCGTTCTGGCGGAGATGACTGATCCCGAACGGGCAGGCACGAAGCCGGAGCGCTACCCCGGCGCCGGACCCGGCCGCGGGACAGGGCGGGACCACCGGGGCCCGCAACCAGGTCCCGACCCGCAACGAGGTCCAGGGCGCAACCAGGTCCAAGGCGGAACAGGCGAGAGCGCAACCTAACCGCGCGAGAAATCAGGCGGGCGCCACCGTGGGCAGGCCCCGCCGACGGCAGGCCGGCCGGCGGCCCGGGCGATTCAGGCGGCTCAGGCGGGCGGTGCCTGCTCCCAGCGGGCAGCGAGCCCGCTCACGGCGGCGGCGGCCTCAGCCACGGGCCGGCCCCGCCCGACGGCGACACCGAGCAGGTAGGCGGTCACGGGCGCCGCCGGCCGGTCGACCCCGTGAGCGACGTCCCTGGCCAGGTCCAGCACTGCCCTCACATCGACCGAAGCCGGGTCAATCCCGAGCTCGGCACAGGCGGTCGCCGTCCACCGTTCCAGCGTGCTGATGAGACTCACCCGTCCCTTCCCGTCCGGATCCGGCCGGAGCCTGCCGGGCCGATCATCACGACCGCGATCGGCATGGCACGCCCTGGGCCAACGTTATGCCCGCGGTTACCCGATCATCCCGCGCGGCCGGCCCACTCGCGGGCGCGGGCGAGGTCAGCGGGCGTGTCGCAGTCCAGCCAGGGCGGCGGCGAGCCCGGCGGCAGGTCCAGCCGGATCACGGCGGGCGCCAGCGGCCCCAGCAGCCCGCGCAGCGAGTCACCCCGGTACCCGGCGGCGGCCCGCGCCAGTTCCTCCCGGCGCCAGCAGCTCACCAGCCACTGCGGCCGGCCGCTGTCGTCCGCAAGCACGGCCCCGGCCGGACGCGCGCCTGCCGCGCGCAACAGGGCGCGCAGGTGCGATGCCTGCAGGAACGGGAGGTCCGCTGCCAGCAGCACGATCAGGGGCGCTGCCGCCTCGGGCAGCCCCCGGCGCAGCGCGGGCACCGGGCCGCCCCCCGGCGGCTGCTCCTGGACCAGGCGGAGCGTGCTGCCACCCGCGGCCGGGCGCAGGACCTGCCAGCCGGGCCGGTCCGGGCCGACCACGACCACCCGCTGCGCGCCGGCCGCAGCGGCACCCGTCACGACGCTGGCGATCAGCGGCCGCCCGGCCACCACCAGGTCCGGCTTGCCGGCGCCGCCGAGCCGCGAGCCGCGCCCGCCCGCCAGCACGATGGCGTCGAAGCCATGCTCCCCGCGCTCCGGTTCCCGGCCGTCCCCAGCCGGCAAGCGCCCCATCACCCCCGCCTCAGGAACGGGTCCGGCCGGTCAGAAGCCCGCTGCGTGCCGCCCATGACCGCAGGGCACGGCGAGGGGGTGCCCCGCCGGACGCCAGGCCGCTGCCCCGCGCCCATGCGGGGGGCCTAGCCGCCGATGGCGGACATCGGGCGGGCCGGCTGCAGGAACCCGGGGTCGTTGATGCCGTGCCCGGGGAGCTTGCTCGCGACCGCCTGCTGCCAGCGGCGGGCCAGTTCCGCGTCGGAGGCGCCCGCCCGCATGGGATCGCGCAGGTTGTTCTCCTCCCGGGCGAACAGGCAGTTGCGGACCTGGCCGTCGGCGGTGAGGCGGACCCGGTCGCAGGTCCCGCAGAAGGGCCGGGTGACCGACCCGATCACGCCCACCCGCGCCGGGCCGCCGTCCACCAGGAACGACTCGGCCGGGGCCGATCCCCTGGCCGCCGGGTCATCCGGAGTAAGCACGAACTCCGCCGACAGCGCGTCCAGGATCTCGTCCGCGGTCACCATGGTGGAGCGCTGCCAGCCGTGCTGCGCGTCCAGCGGCATCTGCTCGATGAACCGCAACTGGTAGCCGCGCTCGAGGCAGTACCGCAGCAGCGGCACCGCCTCGTCGTCGTTCAGCCCCCGCATCAGCACGGAGTTCACCTTGACCGGGGTCAGCCCGGCCGCGGCCGCGGCGGCCAGTCCCGCCAGCACGTCTGGCAGCCGGTCCCGGCGGGACAGTGCCCGGAAGGTCTCCGGCCGGAGCGTGTCGAGCGAGACGTTGATCCGGTCCAGCCCGGCGTCGCTGAGCGGCCCGGCGAGCCGGGTCAGCCCGATGCCGTTGGTGGTCAGCGAGGTTTCCGGCCGCGGCCGGAGACCGGCGGTACGGGCCACGACGCCGGCCAGCCCGCGCCGCAGCAGCGGCTCGCCGCCGGTGTAGCGGATCTCGGTGATGCCGAGCTGCTCAACTCCGATCCGGGCCAGGCGCACCACCTCGTCGTCGGTCAGCAGGCCAGGGCTGGGCAGCCAGTCCAGCCCCTCCGGGGGCATGCAGTAGGTGCAGCGCAAGTTGCACCGGTCGGTCAGGGACACCCGGAGGTCCGTCGCGATCCGCCCGTAGGAATCGGCGAGCAACCAGAAACACCTCCTCGTCGCTGCGGCATGCGCCGGACATGTGCCGGTAACACCATTCAGCCTACGTGCCGGTGCGGACAGTTGGCGATCAGCCTCGGGGCGAGGGTCGTTTCCAGCGAAACCGGCCGGGATGGCCGGCAGACTTTCAGTCCACCGCGGCGTTGGGCGTGATTATGCCCGCCGCAGCCGCGAGAATGGGGAAGGTGACGATCTCCCGGGCAGTGTGGTGGGACCTGCTCTCGGACTCCGAGCGGTCCGAGCTCGGCCGTGAGGTCGGCTCGATCCGCGTCCAACGCCCTGACGTGCTGGTGATCGGGGGCGGTATCGCCGGGGTGGCCACAGCGGCAGCCTGCCACCAGGCTGGGCTCGGCTCGGTGCAGCTGATCGAATCGGGCCGGCTCGGGGCCGGGGCCACCGGCGGGGCCGGCGGTCACCTGACGCCGGAAATCCACGAGTGGAGCGACCCCGAGCCGTTCGTCGAGCTGGCCCGGGCAAGCCTCGACCTGTGGGGAGAGCTGGAGAAGACCTGGCCGGGCGGGGTGGGGCTGATCGAGCTCGACTGGATCGGGCTGGCCCCCGACCCGGGCGGGTTCGCCCCGCACCAGCAGCCCTGGGTGGAGTGGCTCAGCGCCGAGGAGGTGGCGGCCCTGGTGCCGGGGCTGGCGCGGCCGATGGCCGGGGCCCGCATCCGGCATCAGGCCCGGGTCAACCCGCTGCGGTCGCTGGTCCGGCTGGCGGCTCAGCTGCCCGCCGTGGCGACCGGGACCGCAGCCGTGTCCGTCCAGGTCAAAGGCGACCGGCTGGTGACCGTCGGGACCACGGCCGGTGACATCCACCCGGGCGCGGTGGTGTTCGCCACCGGGCTGCCGCCGGTCCTGGACGGGCTCTCGATCGAGCTGCCTTCGGCCCAGATCAAGGGACACCTGCTGGTGACCGGGCCGGCGCCGGTGCGGCTCCCCGGCACGGTGGCGCCGGTCGCGACCCAGCTCCCGGACGGGCGGCTGCTGGTAGGGGGAACGTTCGATACCGGCGATGAGACTCCGAGCCTGCGGCCGGACGTGATCGAGTCGATTCTCGACGGGCTGTACGCGACCCTGCCCGCGGTCCGCGGCGTCGGCGTCGACTACCAGTGGTACTGCTTCCGGCCGCGGCACCCGGATGGCCGGCCGGTCATCGACCGCGTTCCCGGGCTGGCCAACGCCTGGCTGACGTCCGGGCACTACCGGACCGGGATCCTGATGGCCCCGATCACCGCTCAGGCGATCGCCCGCTGGATCGGCACCGGCCAGCCGCCCGCCGAGGCACCGGCCTGGAGCAGCTCCCGGTTCGCCGACCGCTAGCTGCTGCCGGGCCGCCCGGCCGGATCGCCGCTGCCGGTCAGGACCCTGGTGTCATCCGGCAGCCGGCGGGTGACCCCGGCCCGGTCCAGGTACTCAAGCAGCGGGATGGCCACCCGCCGGGTCGTGCCCAGGGCCTGCCTGGCCTGCGCGGCCGTGAACGGCTGCGGCAGCCTGGCCAGCGCCTCAGCCGCGGCCGCGGCCGCGCCGGGTGCCAGCACGATCTGGTCGCTGATCCGGATCAGCAGTCCCGCCCGGTGCGCGGCAGCGAGGGCGCGCGGCCCCAGGCCAAGCTCGCGGAGCCGGGGAGCCTCCGGAGCCGCGAACGGCGCGGCCGCCAGGTCGCTCAGCAGCCGCTCGACCGCCGCGGCCACCTGATCGGGAAGGGTCCCGGCGGGCAGCCCGTCGCCAGCGGCCAGGCTCGCGGCGCTCCCCTGCCGGGCGCTCCCCTGCCGGGCGCTCCCCTGACCGGCCGCTTCCGGTGCCGT
>DASQSC010000261.1:0-3678 GCA_035642555.1 Streptosporangiaceae bacterium
CTGGCGCCCCGCCCGCCTGGCCCGGTACCCGGCCGGAGCGCCCGTGGCTGCGAACGACCGCCCTCGGCGGCCAGGCCAGCCAGCGGACCGCACCCTCCGGTGCCGGCGGCCAGGAAGCCGCGCCCGGCGCCCCCGCCGGCAACGGGGTGCCCGCTGCCCCTGGGGTCCCCGGCAAGGAGCCACCGGTGCCGGATGGCCCGGTGGCCGGCCGCCCCGGGGAGGGCTCCCGGGCGGGGGACGGCCCGGCGGAGGACCGGCCCGACGTCCGGGTCAATGCCCGGCACCTGGAATCGGCCATCCTGAGCCTGCGCCAGCCGATCGTCGCCGCGCCGCTGCTGCTGGAGGCCCCGGGAGCGGCCGAGATGCGGGCCGAGCGGCGGAAGCTGCTGGGCCAGATCGACGACTACCTGCTGCCGCGGCTGCGGGAATCCGGCGCCCCGATGCTCGTCGCCCTGGTCGGCTCCACCGGGGCGGGCAAGTCGACCCTGGTCAACAGCATCGTGGGGACGCAGGTCAGCAACACCGGCATCCGCCGTCCCACCACGAACAGCCCGGTGCTGGCCTGCCACCCGGACGACGTGGACTGGTTCGCTGAGAACGTGTTCCTGCCCACCGTGCCGCGCGTCCGGCAGGAGGGCCTGGCCAGGTCCGGCCGGGACGGCCTGCTGGTGCTGGCGGCCAACCAGGGGATGCCCAAGGGCGTCGCCCTGCTCGACACCCCCGACATCGACTCGGTGGTGCAGGCCCACCGGGAGTTCGCGCACCAGTTCCTGGATGCCTCGGACCTGTGGCTGTTCATGACCACCGCCGGCCGCTACGCCGATGCCGCCGTGTGGGACCTGCTGCAGCAGGCCAGGGACCGCGGCGCGGCGCTCGGGATCGTGCTGTCCCGGGTACCAGAAGGGGCCGCGCCGCAGCTGGTCCGGCACTTCGACGCGATGCTGGCCGCCAACCGGCTCGGCAAGAACCAGCGGTTCGTGATCCCCGAGACGGTGCTGACGGACGGGAAGCTGCCCGCCGGGATCTCCGGGCCGGTGCGAGACTGGCTGGCGAGCATGGCCGTGGAAGCCGACCGCCGGATCGCGGTGCTCAGCCAGACCATGTCCGGGGTGCTCGACACGTTCCGCACCCGGATCCCGGCGCTGGCCGCGCACGTGGAATCGCAGCTCGTGCTGCGGGCCGACCTCCAGGCCGCGGCCGAGGGCGGGTACACGACCGCGCTGACGGAGCTTGAGCAATCGCTGCGGGACGGCTCGCTGCTGCGGGGCGAGGTGCTGGCCCGCTGGCAGGATTTCGCCGGCACCGGCGACCTGGTGCGGGCGCTCCAGTCGCGCCGGGGCGGCCGGGGCGCCAGCAGCCGCCAGCGCCGTCAGCAGGGCCAGGCCCGGGCGCAGAAGCTGAAGCAGGCGCTGCGCGACTGCCTGGAGTCGCTGGTGGCGTCGGTCGCCGACCGGGCCGCCGAGGACGCCGTGGCCCGCTGGCGCGATCACCCGGCCGGCGCGGCGCTGCTCGACCAGCTTTCCGGGACTGCCAGCCGGGACGGCTGGCGCGGTTCCCGGTTCGCCGCTGATGCCGGGGCACGGCTCGGGCCGGGCGATGACCCGTTCCTGATGGCAGCGGGAACGGAAGGCGCGGACGAGACCGGGAGCGACCAGCGCACCACCGGCGCCGAGCTCGGGCGGGCCTCCGCTGACCTGCGCCGGCGGGCGGCGCGCGCGGTCAGCGGCTGGCAGGATTCGCTCGCCCGGGTGGTGCGGGCCGGGAACGTGACCAAGCGCTCGATCGCCCGGGTGGTCGCGCTCGACGAGGAGGCGCTCGCCGCGGTGCTGGTGGTCGCCCTGCTCGGGCAGGACGACGACAGTGACGAGGACGGTGCCGCCGCGGTGGCGCACCGGCTGCTCACCTCCCTGCTCGGCACGGCGCTGGTGCGGGACGTGCTGGGGCGGGCCCAGAGCGGGCTGCGGGAGCGGATCTGCCTGCTGCTGGACGAGGAGATGCTGCGGTTCACCCAGGTTCTCGACGCGGCGGGGGTGCCTGAGTCCACCGCCGCGCTGCGGCTGTACCAGGCGACCTACATGCTGGAGGTCGCGCGGTGATCACGGGCGAGCAGGCGGCCACGTGGCTGGCCGCCCCGGGTCCGGCCACGAGCGTGCTGGCGCCGGGCCCGGCTGCGACCAGCCTGTCCGGGCGGCTGAACGCGGTCGCGCGGCTGATCCAGATCGGTTCCGCCCGCACCGGGCCCGGCCAGTTCAGCCCGGAGCTGCTGGCCGACGCGGAGGAGCTGCTGGCCCGGGGCGGCGAGCGGCTCCGGATGTCGGGTGACCACACCATCGTGGTGCTGGCCGGCGGGACCGGGAGCGGTAAGTCGTCGCTGTTCAACCAGCTGGCCGGGGCTGACTTCTCGCCGGCCGGCGTGACCAGGCCCATCACCAGGCAGCATCACGCGTGCGTGTGGGACACCGAGGGCGCCGGGCCGCTGCTGGACTGGCTGGGCGTGCAGCGCCGTTACCGCTACGCGCGCTCCAGTGAGCTTGATGAAGGCGAACGGTCTCTCTCGGGGCTGATCTTGCTGGACCTGCCCGACCACGATTCGGTGCTGGCAGGAAAGACCGGCGACGTGAACGGGCTGATCAAGCTGGCCGACCTGATGGTGTGGGTGCTCGACCCCCAGAAGTACGCCGACGCCGCCGTCCACAGCCGCTACCTGGTCCCGATGGCCGGCCATTCGGCCGTGATCGTCGGGGTGCTCAACCAGGCCGACCTGCTGTCCGCTCAGGAGGCCGACGACTGTACCGCTGACCTGCGGCGGCTGCTGGATGCGGAGGGGCTGCACGACTCCCGCGTGATCACGACCTCCGCGCTGACCGGCACCGGTATCACCGAGCTGCGGAAGGTACTGGTCGAGACCGTGTCCGAGCGGCGGGCGGTTGCCGAGCGGATCGAGGCCGATGTGGCCGCGCTGGCGGCCAGGTTCGAGCCGTACGCGGGCGAGCCCGGCCCGATCGTGGTGGCCGAGCCGCTCACCGAGGCGTTCTCGCGGGCCGCCGGGGTCCAGGGAGTGGGCCGCACCCTGCAGAGCGCGCGCGAACTGCGCGGCGCTGACTATGTCGGCTGGCCGGTGTCCTGGCTGGTCAACCGGGTTTCCGGGCGCGACCCGATGCGCAAGCTCCGGCTCGGCAGGCTGTGGAACGAACTGCGCGGCATGTCCGCCGGGCCTGCCGACGCGCAGCGGGCCGAGATCGACAACGCGCTGACCGGCCTCGCCGATGAGCTTGCCCCGGCGGTGCCGCCGCCGTGGTCGGTCAGTGTCCGGCAGGTCACCCGGTCGCACGCGGACGAGATCCCGGCCGCGCTGGGGACGGCCATCTCCGGGGCACTTCCGGCCGAGAACGAGGTGACGCCCTGGTGGCGGCTGGTGGCCGGATGGCAGGGCCTGCTGCTCGGCTGCGTGGCCGTCGGGATCGCCTGGATCGGCCTGATCCTCGCGTTCGGGGTGTTCCATGCCGCCGCCAAGCCGCCGGCCCTGGTCGGCAACGTGATGCTGCTGCCGTGGGTCGGGCTCATCATCGTGGCGCTGCTGGTACTCGGCTGGCTGACCGCCATCGGCAGCATGACCGCGGTGACGCGCGCCGCCGAGCGGGAACGCCAGCAGGCAGAGGAACGGATGCGCGCCGGGGT
>DASQSC010000262.1:0-7001 GCA_035642555.1 Streptosporangiaceae bacterium
CCCAGGATGAGCCGGCCGCTGGCAGCGAACACCGACCCGCCGGCCGCGCCCGCCACCGCCAGGCACGCGCCCAGCGCCACCGCGCCGCTGGCCTGGGTCGCCGCCGCCAGTACCAGCCCGGCCAGGCCCAGGCCCCCCGCCAGCATCAGCCGCTCGCCCCACCGGTCGGCGGCCGCTCCCCACGCCACCAGGGTGAGCAGCAGCCCGCCGGTGGGGCACGCCACCAGCACCCCGGCCTGCTGCAGCGAGAGTCCCTGCGCCCGCAGCGCCGGGATCAGGTATGCCAGCCCGTACTGGAAGGAACAGCCGGCGGTCAGCGCCACCGTGCCCGCCGCCAGCACCAGCCACCGCCGCGTGCCCGTCTGTCCGTTCACATTCCGAATCGTAGCGGTCCGGATAATGAGACATTAGTGGGCGGCGGTGGCGGGCCCTTGTCGTGGCCGGGGTGGCGGCCGGAGCCCGGTGGCTGCCGGCAAGCCGCCGTGGCGGCCGGGACGCGACGGCTGCCGGGGTGCCCCGGCCGCCGTCACCCGCTCAGGTGCCGTGCGCTGGGCCCTTGTTCGCGGCCGCCTCCGGCGCCCCGGCCTGTGGCCCCTCCGGGCTGGCCGGGTCCGCAGCCCCGCCGGTCGCCTTACCGGTCCCGGGCTGTGCCTCCGTCGGCACCGCCCGGCCGGGCCGCTGCGTGAACCAGAACCACACCAGGCCCGCCAGGGTCAGGACGGCCGCCACGTACATGTTCAGCCGCAGCCCGAGGAAGTGCTCGGACGGGTCGATGCGCAGTGACTCCTCGAACAACCGGTAGGCCGAGTAGCCGGTCACGTACAGCGCGAACAGGCCCGGCGGCTTGAGGCTGCGGTGGTGGCCCAGCCACACCAGGGCCGCGGCCAGCAGCAGGTTGAAGATCAGCTCGTACAGGAAGGTGGGCTGGAACGTGCCGTACTGCCCGTACCCCGCCATCCGGTGCACCGGCGAGATCTCCAGCGCCCACGGCAGCTTGCTCGGCCCGCCGTAGAGCTCCTGGTTGAAGTAGTTGCCAACCCGCCCCACGGCCTGCGCGACCAGCAGCGCGGGCGCCACCGCGTCGGCGAACAGCGCGCCGTTGGCGCCGTGCCGGCGGACCCGCCACCAGCCCACCAGGGCGCCGGCCGCGACCCCGCCCCAGATGCCCAGTCCCCCGTCCCAGACCGCCAGCACCCCGTACCAGTGATGCGGGATGTACTGCGGGGTGGTGATGTCGAAGTAGATCCGCCCGCCGATGATGCCGGCCGGGACGGCCCACAGCGCCACGTCGCCGGCGAGCGCCGGGTCGCCGCCAGCCGCCTTCCAGCGCCGCTGGGTGATGAAAATCGCCAGCGCGATGCCGACGACGTACATCAGGCCGTAGAAGTGGATGAAGGCGGGCCCGACGTGGAAGCCGTTCACCGACGGGCTCGGAAGGTACCTGGGCATGACCCGAGCGTAGCTCGCACGGCGGCTGCGGCGGCCCTGACCGCAGCAAACCTGGCGGCCTGGCGGGCCGCCGGGCGCACCGGTGCCCGCCGCTGCCGGCGCCGGCGGTGCTCCCCGTTGCCGCCCGCCCCTGGCCGGTTCGGCAGCATCAATCCCGGTTTGCCCGATAAATCACCCTTAGTTATCGGGCGATCCGGCTAAGTCACCTGCAACCGGGAGCAGCGGGATTTACTCTTTGGTAACGCCACATGCGGGAGCGGGCATGCCGGCATCCAACTGAACGCCACGTCTACGCGGAACGGGCAACTGATGGCAACGCCGTACGACGAGAGGCCGTGGCTCCGGTTCTACGCGACCGGGGTGCCGGCGGATGTGGATGTCCCTAACGTCCCTGTGACGCGCCTGCTCGATGAGTCAGCCGGCCGGTATCCCCGCCGGGCGGCGCTGATCTTCTTCGGGCGCAAGATCAGCTACCGGCGGCTGGCGAAGCTGTCGGACCGGTTCGCCGACGCGCTCCGCGGCCTCGGGATCCATAAGGGCGACCGGGTGGCCATGATCCTGCCGAACTCCCCGCAGCAGACCATCTCGTTCTACGGGATCCTGCGCCGGGGCGCGGTGGTGGTCCAGCACAACCCGCTGTACACGGCGGCCGAGCACCACCAGCAGCTGATGGACTCCGGGGCCAAGGCCGTGGTGGTGTTCGAGAAGGCCTACGAGACGGTGGCGGCGGCGGCGACCGGCACGGCGGTGGAGCACATCATCGTGACGTCGCTGGCCGAGTACCTGCCCGCGGGCAAGCGGCTGGCGCTGCACCTGCCGATCAAGAAGGCGCGGGAGGCGCGGGCGGAGCTGACCGCGCCGGTGCCGGACGACCCGGGGCTGCTGTTCTTCCGCGAGCTGCTGCGCAGCGCCCGGAGCCGGCACCGCCAGGTGCCGCTGGATCCCCGCCGCGACCTCGCCTGCCTGCAGTACACCGGCGGCACCACCGGCCGTCCCAAGGGCGCCATGCTGACCCATTTCAACCTGGTGGCGAACGCCTGCCAGGCCCGGGCCTGGGACCCGGACGCGGTGGACGGCAAAGAGGTCACGCTGGCGACGCTGCCGATGTTCCACATCTTCGGCCTCACCCTCTGCCTGACCATGTCGGCGCTGGCCGGGGCCACCGTGGTGCTGGTGCCGAAGTTCGACGTGGACCTGGTGCTCGACGCGGCCCGGACGTCGAAGCCGACGATCTTCCCCGGCGTCCCGCCCATGTACCAGCGGATCATCGAGTCGCCGCGGATCCGGAAGGCGAACCTGCGGTCGATCCGCACCTGCGTGTCCGGCGCCATGAAGCTGCCCAGGGAGACGGTGGACGCGTTCCGGCGCGCCACCGGCGGCGGCCAGCTCGTCCAGGGCTACGGGCTCACCGAGAGCTCGCCGGTCGTGATGGCCAACCCGCTCGACGGCAACGCCCGCCACATCTCGGTCGGGATCCCGATGCCGAGCACCTACGCCCGGATCGTCCGGGAGGACAACCCCCGGTCCGCCGCGCTCATCGGCGAGGCCGGCGAGCTGCTGGTCTACGGGCCGCAGGTGTTCCAGGGCTACTGGGGGCAGCCGCGGGAGACCGCCGAGGTGCTCTCGCGCGGCTGGCTCCGGACCGGTGACATCGCGATGATGAGCCCGGACGGCTTCTTCACCCTGATCGACCGCAAGAAGGACGTCATCATCGTCGACGGCATCAACGTGTACCCGTCGGAGATCGAGGAGGCGCTGCTCGACCATCCGGCGGTGCTCGACTGCGCGGTGATCGGCATCCCGGACGAGCGCCGGGGCGAGCAGGTGAAGGCGTACGTGGTGCCGATGCCCGGCTACCGGGCCGACCCCGGCGAGATCACCGACTTCTGCGCGCGGCGGCTGGCTCCCTTCAAGGTCCCGACGGTGTTCGAGTACCGGCAGGAGCTGCCCAAGAACATGCTGGGCAAGGTGCTGCGGCGGGTGCTGCGGGAGGACCATTCCGGCGGCGGCGAGTACGCGCCCGAGCCGTCCCGCCCGGCCCCGGCGGCCCGGCCGCCCGCCACCGCCGGGCCGCCCGCTGAACGCTGGCCCGCCGAGTATCCCTCCGGCCGGCCAGGCTAGGACGGGCCGGAGGGCATGTCCTAACGTAAGGCCGTGGCCACCGGAACCGAGCATGTCAGCCCGCAGGTGCACGAGTACGTGCTCGCGCACACCACCCCGCCGGACCCGCTGCTGGCCGAGCTGATCGAGGAGACGGCGCGCCGCTACCCCGCCCAGGCCCGCCTCCAGATCGGCCCGGAGCAGGGCACGTTCATGACCCTGCTGGCGCGGCTGGCGGGTGCCCGGCAGGCGGTCGAGATCGGCACCTTCACCGGCTACTCCGCCATCTGCCTGGCCCGCGGGCTGGCCGACGGCGGCAGGCTCATCTGCTGTGACGTCAGCGAGGAGTGGACCTCGCTCGCACACACGTTCTGGCAGCGGGCCGGCCTGGCGGACCGGATCGAGCTACGGCTGGGCCCGGCCCTGGACACGCTGCGCTCGCTGCCGCCAGGGCCCGGTCTCGACCTCGCCTTCATCGACGCGGACAAGACCGGGTACCGGTCGTACTGGGAGGAGGTCGTGCCGCGGATGCGGCCCGGCGGGGCGATCCTGGTGGACAATACGTTCCTGCACGGGCGGGTATTCGAGGCCGACCCCGACCCGGACGCCCGCGCGATCGCCGAGTTCAACGAGCACGTGATGACCGACCACCGGGTCGAGCTGGCGATGCTGTCGGTCGGCGACGGGCTGACGATCGCCCGCCGCCGGTAGCGGCGTCACCGGGCGGCGGGGCGGGCGGCGCGGGCAGACGTGGCCCCGGGCCGCGGTCCCAACTTCGCGATTAGGACCCAGCTTGTGGCTCGCTCCGCCAGAATGTCGCCCATGGCTGACGCCAGCGACCCGGCGTACCTGCGGGTGCTCGAGGATCTGCGCACGCAGATCCGTGAGGGCCTGCTCGGGCCCGGGTCGCGGGTGCCGTCCCGGAACGGCATCATGGCCAGGTACGGCGTCGGCGAGACCGCGGCCAAGCATGCGCTGCAGGTGCTCGCCGCCGAGGGCCTCATCGAGACCCGGGCGGGCTCAGGCTCCTACGTGCGGGCCATCCCCGCCACCCGCTACCTCGACCACGACCGGCTCCATTTCCCCGGGTCCCCGTTCGGGATGGGAGCCGGGCCGGGCGCCGCCGGGACCGCCGCCTGTCCCCGCTCGGACGGGGAGCCGGCGGCCGCGGGGAACGGGCTGCCGCGCCGGCTGTCGTGGGAACACGAGACCCAGCGGGTGGTCCCGCCGCCGCACATCGCCCGCCGGCTCGGCCTGGCCGGCCAGGACCTGGCGACCAGGACCGCGTACCTGCTGACCGCCGACGGCTCGCCGGTCCAGTTCGCCACCAGCTACGAGCCGGCGGCGCTGACCGCAGACACGCCGGTGGCGTTCCCGGAGCAGGGCCCGTTCGCCGGCCGCGGGGTGGCCGAGCGGATGCATGCGCTCGGCGTGAGCGTGGACCAGGTGGCGGAGGACATCTCGGTGCGGCCGTCGCTCACCGCCGAGGCCTCCGTCCTCGGCATCGCCCCCGGCGCGCCCGCGCTGGTGATCGAACGGGCACACCAGGCGGCCGGGCGGGTGGTCGAGATCAGCGAGATCGTCGTCCCGGCGGACCGGTTCCGGCTCCGGTACCTGTTCCCGCTCCCCCCGGCCGCGGCCGCAGAACCCGCCGCGGCGGTGCCCGCCGCAGCCGGGGCCGGCCAGGCCGGGGCGGGATGATCCGGCCCGCCGTGCCCGGCGACATCCCGGCGATCCATCACCTGATCCTGGAGCTCGCCGCGTACGAGCACGGCCTGGCCGAGGTCACGGCCACCGAGGAGAACCTGCGACGGGCGCTGCTGGCCGCCCCGCCAGCGCTGTTCGCGCACGTCGCTGAGGAGGGTGGCGAAGTGGCCGGGTTCGCGGTGTGGTTCCTGAGCTACTCGACCTGGACCGGCAGCCACGGGATCTACCTGGAAGACCTCTACGTGCGGCCGGAGCGGCGCCGGGGCGGCCACGGCCGGGCGCTGCTGGCCGAGCTGGCCCGGATCTGCCTGGAGCGCGGTTACCAGCGGCTGGAATGGTCGGTGCTGGAATGGAACGAGCCCGCCCGCCGGTTCTACGAATCGCTGGGCGCGGTGCCGCTGGCCGAGTGGACGAGGCAGCGGCTGGCCGGGCCCCCGCTGCGGGAATTGGCGCAAGGGCAGCGCCCTGGTATATAGTCATAACCGGCGGGTCATCATTCCGCCGTTGCGGTTCTCGCCTTCGGTGTCTTTTTCTCCCGCCTTCCTGATCACGGCCGTCCCGGCCAGGTCTTTCTGAGGGCGCGCAGGCCTGCGTCTGCCCTGCTCCTGGCACTTCCTGGCACTTCCTGGCGCACGGCCATTCCCGGTGCGCAATTCGCGCCAGCAGTGCTATTCAGCCTGCCTCAGAAAGGAATTTCAGCATGCCTGTCATCACCCAGGAAAATCCCGCCGGCACGCGCGAAAGCCCGGCCGCGCCGGGCGCGCGGGCCGGCGGCGCCCGCCCGGTGCCGGTGCCGGTGTCTGGCATCGTCGACACCGCCCGCGGGCGCGCCTTCCTGCGCCGGTCCGGCTACCGGCAGGGCAGCGGCGACATCGGCCTGACCCGCGCCCAGGTCCGCCAGTACGGCCTGCGCAAGG
The DNA here is from genome assembly GCA_035642555.1 of Streptosporangiaceae bacterium. Lineage (GTDB taxonomy): Bacteria > Actinomycetota > Actinomycetes > Streptosporangiales > Streptosporangiaceae > JAIRTY01. The sequence continues at coordinate 6,174 of DASQSC010000262.1, forward strand.
GTGACCACGTCACCGGCTCGGCCCGGCCGGACCGTGGCGCTCCCGGCGTGCTGACCGGGCTGGACACCGTCAACGCGCTGCCGCCCGGGCAGGCCGCCAGCCGCCCCCGGTTCGAACAGCTCACCCCGCTGTACCCGGCGGAGCGGCTGCGGCTGGAAGCCGGCTCGCCCTCGCCGACGGCGCGGATCATCGACCTCGTCAGCCCGGTCGGCAAGGGCCAGCGCGGGCTCATCGTGGCCCCGCCCAAGGCCGGCAAGACGATGGTGCTCAAGGAGTTCGCCGCCGCCATCGGGGCCGGCCACCCCGGGGTCCACCTGATGGTCGTGCTCGTCGGCGAGCGGCCGGAGGAGGTCACCGACCTGCGCCGGACGGTGGCCGGCGAGGTCATCTACTCCACCTTCGACCAGGCGGCAGCCGATCACATCATGGTCGCCGAGCTGGCCATCGAGCGGGCCAAGCGCCTCGCCGAGCTGGGGCGCGACGTGGTGGTCCTGCTGGACTCCATCACCCGGCTCGGCCGCGCCTACAACCTGGCCGCCCCAGCCAGCAGCCGCATCCTGGCCGGCGGGGTCGCCACCTCCGCGCTGCAGCCGCCGCGCCAGTTCCTCGGCGCCGCCCGCAACCTGGAAGCGGGCGGCTCGCTGACCATCCTGTCCACCGCCCTGGTGGAGACCGGGTCGCGGATGGACGACGTGCTGTTCGAAGAGTTCAAGGGCACCGGCAACATGGAGCTGCGGCTGCGCCGCGACCTGGCCGAGAAGCGCATCTTCCCGGCCGTGGACGTGGCCGCCTCCGGCACCCGGCGCGACGACCTGCTGCTGCCGGCCG
>DASQSC010000263.1:0-4795 GCA_035642555.1 Streptosporangiaceae bacterium
CACTTGCCGTCGTAGAAGGGGTTGCTGAAATCGGGCCAGGCGTTCGCGATGTTGGGGAGGTAACTGTGGTTGAGCGGCTGGATCAGCTTGCCCTCGACCAGGGTGCCCATGTTGTCCACGGTCACGCCCATGAACACGTCGAAGTTCACCTGCCCGGACCGCAGCTTCGACATCGCCTCGCTCATGGTGTTGAACGTGGTGATCTGGACCTTGCAGTGGTACTTCTTCTCGAAGCTCTTGACGACCGCTCCGTTGATGTAGGCGGTCCAGTTGTAGAGCTGCAGCGTGGCATCCTTCTCCGGCGGCAGGCCGCTCTTGATCGGCTTGTTGCCGGGGAAGATAGGCCAGGTCACCGGATGGTTAGGACGGGGCAGCGGGATCCCGTGCGAGGTGGGACCGGTGCTGCCGGTGGTGGTGGTGCTGGTCCCGCAGGCCGCCAGCAGCGCGCCCAGGCCGCCCGCCGCCAGGCCGGTGCCGAGGAAACCTCGGCGCGTGATCTCCAATCGCGGCCGGTCCTCCGACCAGCCTTCGCGGGGATGCATCGCCGGATCACCTCTTCCTGACGAGGGCCGATGCGCCGGGACGAAATGTTGACTGAACAGTCCGTCAAAGACCCGTCCTACGCCTCCTGCCGCTCAGCCGCAAGCTCAGACATGTAACGAAATAGTCAGGCAGTGATGGCCGCCGCAAAGGCAGCGAAGTTGCTGATGAAGCGGTCGATGTCGGCCTCGTCGTGCTGGACCGATATCAGCCACTGCTCGATCTTGCCCCACGGCGGCAGGAAAACCCCGCCGCCGAGCTGGCAGAGCCAGTGGGCGTGGCTGTACCGGTCGTCGAGGCCCAGGAAGCCGCGGTAGTCCCGGACCGGCTGGCCCGAGAACACCACGCAGCCCTTGGCCCCGGCCGACACCACATGCGCCGGGAGCCCGGCGGCGGCGATCTCCCGTTCCAGGCCGTCCGCGGCCCGGCTGCGGAGCGCATCGATCCGCCGGTAGGCCGCGGGCGTGGCCACCTCGCACAGCATCGCCCGGGCGGCCGCCATGGCCAGCGGGTTGCCGCTGAAGGTGCCGACCATCTCGTACTCGCCGCTGGCCACGTGCGTCATGACCTCGGTGGTGCCGCCCACGGCCGCCACCGCCACGCCGCCGCCGATGGCCTTGGCCAGGCAGCTGATGTCCGGCAGCACGCCGGTCAGGCCCGCCGCCCCGCCCGGCCCGGCCGTGAGTCCGGTCTTGACCTCATCGAAGGTGAGCAGCGCGGAATGCGCGTGCAGGAGCTCCTTGAGCCGGGCGAGGTAGCCGGGCTCGGGCAGGATGATGCCGGCGTTCATCATGACCGGCTCGATGATCATCCCGGCGACCTGCCCCGGGTGCTCCGCCAGCAGCCGTTCCACGCTGCCCAGGTCGTTGAACGTGGCAACCAGGGTCAGCCGGGTGATCGCCGCCGGGATGCCGCTGCTGGCCGGGGCCTGCGCGGGGCGGGCGGCCGGCCCCGCCTCGCCCGCCTCGGGGGTGACCGACACCTGCACCGAGTCGTGGTGGCCGTGGTAGCAGCCCTCGACCTTGATGATCAGGTCCCGGCCGGTGATCGACCGCATCAGGTGCACCGCTTCCATGGTCGCCTCGGTGCCGGAGTTCGTGAACCGCCACTGCGGCAGCCCGAACCGGCGGGCCAGCTCCTCGGCGACGATCACCGCGTCCTCGGTGGGCTGGGCGAAATGGGTGCCCCGGGCCGCCTGCGCCCTGATGGCCTCGACCATGGCCGGGTGGGCGTGCCCGGCCAGGGCAGCGCCGTACCCGCCGTGCAGGTCCACGTACTCGTTCCCGTCCACGTCGTAGACCTTGGAGCCATGGCCGTGGCTGAGCCAGATCGGCTGCGGGACGGTGATCTGCCAGCTCGAGGTGACCCCGCCGGTGAGCGCCTGCCGGGCCCGGGCGGCCATCCGGGACGATTCCGGCTGCCGCCGCAGCACGGCGGCTTCCTCCCGCGCGATGACCTCGGGAAGGTTCTTCTCCCGCCGGGCGCTGGCGTCCTGCTCCGAGCGGGCAGCGGCTTCCTGCTGGTCCGTCACTATGAGTCCTCTGCTTGACTGAACGTTCAGTCTAAACCGAGGACGAGGCGGCAGCAAGCGGGGCGCGGGGCCGGCCTGGGGAGGCGGATTCTCCGCCCGGGCCGTGTGCCTAACATCGGGGGGCGGGGCCGCTGAACGTGGTGTGGCTGGGAGTCGCGACGTAGTAATCCGAGACCCAGCGGCCGTCCTGAAGCTTGTCCCAGACCCTGGTGGTGCCGACCTTGCTTCCGGCCGCCTGGCAGGTCACCCAGGCAAGCGCGCCGCCGTCCAGGTGGCCAGCCACCGGGTAGGACCGCCCGGCGCCTGCCCGCTCGTTGATCCCGGTACCCGGGATGACCTGGTAGGGGTACATGCACCGGGTTGCCTGACCGCTGAAGCCGGTGTTGGACGGGGTGCTGACGCGGTAGTCGGTGACGTAGGTCCCGTCGCGGAGCTTGTCCCAGACCCGGGTCGTGCCGAACCTGTCCCCGCGCGCCTGGCAGAGCACCCGCAGCGTCGTCCCCGGCGAGTAGGTCTTCACCACCGGGTACGAGTAGCCGGGGCCGGAACGGCCCCGCACGCTGCTGCCGCCCGTCACTGAGTACTGGAAGGTGACAGTGGCGACGGGAGCGCTGACATTGTCGTTGTCGATGGTGAGCGTGACACCGCCGTAGGTTTCGTCATGGCCGCCCCGGTACTGCTTGGCCCGCTGGTACACCGGCCAGCGGCTGTCCGGGATCCCGGCCCACCCGGTGAGCGAGGGGTTCTGGTCGTACCGGGCCATCCACAGCGCATCCGGCCGGGCGTAGGAGGCCGAGCCGTAGACGCGGGACAGGTCCGGAGCCCCCGAGCTGAGGTTCGCGTACACGCCGGAGACGTACCCGAGCCGGTGAAGGCGCTTGGTCCAGGCTGACAGGTAGGTGAGCACCGCCGTCCGGCACGCGGTGCTGGCGGAGTAGTTCTCGATGTCGTTGTAGATGGCACTGCCTTTGCGCATGCCGAGTGCTGAAGCGCTGGCCGCGGCCTCATTGGCCGCGGACGTGCCCTGGCTGGTGGCTGTGGCCGGGGTGAGCGAGATCTTATGGTCGGTGGGCTTGCCGCCGCAGGGAGGCTGCAGCCCCTTGTAGATGGGGAGCAGCCGCCAGCCCAGCTCCGACACTGCGACGACCCAGCCGGGGGTCAGTTCGGGCTGCAGCTTGCAGGTGCGGTTGACGCCGCCGACGTACACCCCGATGCCGCGGTAGGGGGAGGCGCTCCACGCCTGCATGGCAGTCAGCGACGGGGCGTCACAGGCGTCGAACGCGAGCCCGCTGTACCTGGTCGCGCTGGCGGAGCTGGGATAAGAAACCGTGGTGGCGGGCGCCGCCAGCGCTGGGGCAGCGGCGAGCAGCAGCATCGCCGAGGCAGCGGCTGCGACGGAGGCGGTGATGGCCGCGCTCGATCGGGCACGGGCCATGGGAACAGCGGCAAGCGCGCCTAGCGCGCGGCGAAAGCGGAACATGAGCACCGCCTGACGGGGGTTCCGGAAGATGGCATGCCGAGCATGGCCGGACCCGCCGGGGCGTGAACACGGACGGTGGTCCCGGCCCGGCGGGCCAACGGCCCCATCTCCAGGGACCGTTCGGACGGCCGCCGGCCCGCCAGGCGCGACTCCCGTGCCTCCGGCCGGGTCCCGGTGACGTCGCGGCCGGCGGTTACCTGGGGACGCGGGTTCCCGCCCGTGCCGCCAGCCGGGCGATCACCCGCCAGCCCAGCATGAACAGCGCCAGGAACACCGCGGACACCGCGATGAACGCCGGCTCGGTGCCCTGCCCGGAGACCACCCGCAGCAACTGCCCGCCCGCGACTGTGCCAACCCACACCGCCAGCCCGGTCGGCAGCAGGGCCAGCGGCCGCCGCCAGGCGCGGACCGCCACCACCCCGATCGCCAGCCCCGCCAGGAACGGCCAGGCCACCGTCGCGATCCCGGCCAGCGTCTCGCCGTTATGGTGGGTGGCCCGGCCGATCACCACGAACACCAGCACGCAGCACACATCGGCAAGAGTTCCCAGGACAGGACGCATACCTCAACACTAGGGCCCGCCTGACCCTGGGCGTCGTACACTGCGGGAGCGCTATGGCCACGCTGCTGATCGTTCACCACACTTCGTCGCCTGCCATGCAGGAAATGCTCGAGGCGGTGACCGCGGGTGCGTCCGCGGACGAGATCGAGGGGGTCGGCGTGACCGTGGCCCCGGCCCTGGCCACGGGTGCCGCAGACGTGCTGGCCGCGGACGGTTACCTGCTCGGCACCCCGGCGAACATCGGCTATATGTCGGGCGCGCTCAAGCACTTTTTCGACACCATCTACTATCCCTGCCTGGCCGCCGCCGCCCGGCGGCCCTACGCCCTGTACGTGCACGGCAACAGCGACGCCAGCGGCGCCGTCCGGGCGGTCGAGTCGATCACGACCGGCCTGTCCTGGCGGCGTGCCCGGCCGCCGGTCTGCGTCCTGGGCCCGCCGTCCCCCGCCGACCTCGAGGCGTGCTGGGAACTCGGGGCCGTCACCGCCGCGGAGCTCGCCCGGTGATCGTCACGCTGACCCTCAATGCTGCCCTTTACGTTCAGTACCGGGCCGAACGGGTTCGCTGGGGGCAACGCAATGACGTCAGGCAGGTGCGGCTGCGGGCGGGCGGCAGGGGACTGGCCGTCGCGCGGATGCTGCACTCGTTCGGCCATGAGGTGATGGCGGCGGGCCTGGCGGGG
>DASQSC010000264.1:0-2967 GCA_035642555.1 Streptosporangiaceae bacterium
GACCTGGCTGCGCGGGGGCGGGCTGCGCCAGGAACAGTCCGGCGTCACCCGGTTCCGGCCGCCGCTGATCTTCGGGCACTTCCTGCTTGCCGCGGCCGGCCTGATCGTCTGGATCGTCTACGTGGTCGCGGACCAGGCGGCCATCGCCTGGGCGGCGTTCATCATCATCGCCCTGGTCGCGCTGCTCGGGTTCACCATGTTCGCCCGCTGGCTCACCGTCTACCGGGCCCGCGTCCCGGTGTCCGCGCCGGCCGGGCCGCCGTCAGCGGCCGCGGGCGGCGGCGCCGTGCCCGCGGAGCGGCACCTTCCGGTCCCGATCGTGGCCGCGCACGGCGTGCTGGCGGCGACCACCCTGGTCCTCGTGCTGCTCAGCGCCATCGGCGTCGGCGGCAGCTAGACCGGCCTCGCTCCGGGCGCGGCAGCCGGGACCTGGTTATCCGCTGACGTGGGCGTCCAGGGGCGGAGCCGGGGAACCCACGCCCGCACCGCGCGCCGGTAGCCGGCGTATTCGGCCCCGAACCGCCGGGCCAGGGTGGGCTCCTCGTACCAGCGGACTCCCGCCGCGCCCACGCACCAGGCGATCGCGGCATATTCCAGCAGGCCCAGCGAGCCGAACAGGAGCGCCTGGCCGAGCAGGACCACCAGGAACCCGGCGTAGATGGGGTTGCGCAGGTAGCGGTAGTACCCGCTCACCACCAGCCGGGGCGGCGCCGCCGCCGGCACGGGCGTCCCGTTCGCCCGGATGAACTCGGCGAACGAGCCCGCCAGCGGGACCAGGCCCGCGCAGATGAGCAGGGCTCCCGCCACCTGCGCGACCGTCCAGTACGGCAGCGGCCGGTGAAAGTGCCAGTAGTTCAGCAGGTAGGGGAGCAGGCAGCCGAACGTGCCCCCGACCGCCACGCCCCACGCGAGGCTCACGGCCGCCGCGGCTGGCTTGCGCATGGCATTCCTCCCGAGCGCGTCTGGAACATTCTCTCAATTCGAGAGTATCACTCTCATTGTGAGAGTAGTAGTCTCAGCGTCATGGCGACCCTCGGGAGGCCCGGCCGGGAGGCCGGCGGCTCGGCAGGCGGTCAGGCGCGCACCCGGCTGGCCCGCACCGCGGTCACCGGCACGGCCCGGGACCTGTTCCTCGCGCGCGGCTACGCGGCGACCACGGTCGAGGCCATCAGCGAGGCGTCCGGGGTCCCGCCCGCCACCGTGTACCGGCTGTTCGGGTCGAAGCTCGGCATCCTCTCCGAACTGCTCGACGTCTCGATCGCCGGCGACGACGAGGCCGTCCCGGTGGCGGACCGGCCCCACGTCCAGGCGCTGCTCACCGACCCTGACCCCCGGCACATGCTCACCGGCTTCGCCGGTATCAGCGGCGGCATCATGGCCAGGACCGAGCCGCTGCACCGGATCCTGACGAGTGCGGCCGGCTCCGATCCGGACGCCGCGGCGCTGCTGGCGGAGCAGGATCGGCACCGGGACCGGGGCCAGGCGCTGATCGCGGGCTCGCTGGCCCGCGCCGGCGCGCTGCGGCCGGGGCTGCGGGAGCGGGACGCCGCCGACATCATCCACGCACTGATGTCTCCGGAGGTCTACCGGCTGCTCACGCGCGACCGGGGCTGGCGCCAAGGGCGGTACCGGCAGTGGCTGGCCGAGACCCTCATCGGCCAGCTGCTCGCCCCGCCCGGCTGACGCCGGTCCGGGCGTCGCCAGCGTCCCCGCGGGTACGGGTGCTGGCAGGGCGCCGGCCGGGAAGGCAGGCCGTTCCGCCCGCTGCTGCCACCCACGGAGGATGCCGGCATGCCGCACGCCGTCAGATTCGACCGGTACGGCGGGACCGATGTGCTGTACCTGGCGGAGGTGGACCGGCCCGTCCCCGGTCCCGGGCAGGTGCTGGTCAGGGTGAAGGCAGCCGGGATCAACCCGGGCGAGGCGAAGATCCGCGACGGCGCGCTGGCGAGCCGGTGGCCCGCCAGCTTCCCCTCCGGCCAGGGCAGCGACCTCGCCGGGGAAGTCGCCGCGCTCGGCCCGGGCGTCACCGGCCTGTCGGTGGGGGACGAGGTGATCGGGTTCACCGGCGACCGGGCGAGCCAGGCCGAGTTCGTGGCGGTACCCGCCGGGAACCTGGTGCCCCGGCCGGCGGGCGTGCCCTGGGAGGCCGCGGGCGCCCTGTTCATCGTCGGCGCGACCGCCTACGCCGCGGTGCGGGCGGTGGCACCGGGGCCCGGCGACACGGTGGTGGTCTCGGGCGCGGCCGGCGGCGTCGGCTCGGTCGCGGTGCAGCTGGCGGCGCGCACCGGGGCGAAGGTCATCGGCCTCGCCAGCGAGCCGAACCACCGGTGGCTGGCCGGTCATGGGGTCACGCCGGTGAGTTACGGCGAGGGCGTGGCCGGCCGCATCCGGGAGGCCTCCGGCGGCCGGGTCGACGCGTTCATCGACACCGCGGCGCCTGAGTACGTCCAGCTCGCCCTCGCCCTGGGGGTGCGCCCGGACCGGATCGACACCATCACCGACTTCGCCGCCGGGGAGAAGTACGGCGTCAGGACCGACGGGAACGCCGCCGGCACCAGCACCGGGGTGCTGGCTGAGCTCGCCGCCCTGATCAGCCGGGGCGAGCTGGAGATCCCGATCGCGCACGTCTACCCGCTGGCCCAGGTGCGGGCCGCATACGACGAACTGGCCCGGGGGCACACCCGCGGCAAGATCGTGCTGCGGCCCTGACGCCGGGCCCGGCCGGCTCCCGCTACTCGGCCCGCGCGGTGCCGGCCTCGCCGGGACCACTGGGCCAGTGCCGGATCCACTGGTCCGCGATGCCGCCGAACCGCTCGAACCGGGCCCGGGCGTCCTCTCCCAGCGCGTCGGCGACGGCCGTCAGCAGTGTCTCGGCCACCGCGAAGGCCGGGGCGAGGCTCACGAACGGTGACGGGCCAGCGAACTGCGCGGTCAGCAGCGCGTCGGCGGCCTCCGCGAGGGGGG
>DASQSC010000265.1:0-7765 GCA_035642555.1 Streptosporangiaceae bacterium
GGAGCCGGGCGACGTTCTCGGCGAACGCGGGGTGGGCGGCGTGCGCTTGGTTCGAGAACGGGACCGCTACCACCGGGAGGCGCTTCCCGATCGCCTCGACCAGGATGCCGAGGGCCAGCGTGTCGCAGATCCCGGCCGCCCACTTGTTGATCGTGTTCACCGTGGCGGGCGCCACGATGACCGCATCCGGCGGCGGCAGCACGTCCGGCTCGCCCGGCTGCTTGTAGTCGCTGCGCACCGGGTGCCCGGTCAGCCGCGCCAGCGCCCCGGCATCGGCGAACCGCCGCCCGTACGGCGTGGTCAGCACGCACACGTCCCAGCCCCACTGCTGCGCCACGGTCACCAGCCGGCCCGCGTCGGCGGCCGGCGGCGCCGCGCACGCGATCACGTACAGCACGCCGCTCATGCCCCACTCCTGCCCGCCCCGCGGGTTCCCAAAGAGTGCCGGCAGAGATTGCCCAGCGGAGTGCGTGCTGATAATTATATGGTGTAACGCTAACTATGCATAATGGGCGCGTGAAGACAATCACGATCACGATTCCCGAGGAACTCGACCGGCGCGCTGCTGCCGAGGCCCGGCGCCGCGGGATATCCAAGTCGGAGTTGATCCGGCTCGGGCTAGGCACCTTGCTCACTCCGGCGCCGCGCGAGGCTGAGCGGGATCCCTGGCACTCGCTGGCCGGCTTCGGGTCCAGGGGAATCTCGGCGGAGCCGGGCGAGGTCGACGACGTCGTTTACGGCCAGTGAAGTTCGCTGACACCGGCTGGTGGGTGGCATGGGCGCTGCCGCAAGCTGCCCGGCACGACGATGCCCTTGGCATGCTGGACGCGCTCGGGCGGTCCGAGCAGGTCCTCACCAGCAACCTGGTGGTGGGTGAGACCTGGACGTTCCTCCGGCGTAAGGACAGCCATCGCACCGCAGCCGCCTTCCTCGACCGCGCTGAGGCCTTGATCAAGGGTGACCGCCTCGTCATCCACCGGGTTACCGGAGATCAGGAGACGGCGGCATGGGAGTGGCTGCGAAGACATGACGAGCGGGTGTATTCCTACGTCGATGCCACGAGCTTCCGCGTCATGAGGGACCGGCGGCTGCGCGAGGTCCTGGCGTTCGACCGGGACTTCGCCGCCGCCGGGTTTGTTGAAGTCCGGCCCTGACCCGGCTGCCGGAACGGCGTTCCCGCGCGACACGCCGGGGAGGTTCGCGGGGGCTGGCGGCCGGGGCCGGTAGCGTGCTGGACCGAACAGGTGTTCGCCAGCGCGGATCGGGAGGTGAGCGGGGTTGCGGGTGCTCGGCGTTGATCCCGGGCTCACCCGGTGCGGGCTCGGCGTGGTCGACGGCGGTCCCGGCCGGCCGCTGTCGCTGGTGGCGGCCGGGATTATGCGCACCCCGGCCAGGGAGGACGTGGCGGCCCGGCTGCTGGCACTGGAAACCGAGATCGAGCGCTGGCTGGGTACCCACCAGCCGGACGTGGTGGCGGTGGAGCGGGTCTTCAGCCAGCACAACGTCCGCACGGTGATGGGCACCGCGCAGGCCGGCGCGGTCGCGATCGTGTGCGGGGCCCGGCGCGGGCTGCCGGTCGCCCTGCATACCCCGAGCGAGGTCAAGGCCGCTGTGACCGGCAGCGGCCGGGCCGACAAGGCGCAGGTCACCCGGATGGTCACCCGGCTGCTCCGGATGGCGGACCCGCCCCGCCCGGCGGACACGGCCGATGCGCTCGCGCTGGCCATCTGCCACCTGTGGCGGGGCGCGGCGCAGCAGCGGATGACGGCCCAGCAGCAGGCGGCGCGGCAGCGGATGGCGGCCGCGGCCAAGGGCCGGCCCGGCGCGGCCGCCCTCACGCCAGGAGGCACGCGGTGATCTCACATCTGACCGGCGTCGTCCACGCCCTGTCCCCGGACGGCGCGGTGATCGAGGTGGGCGGCGTCGGCCTGCTGGTGCAGTGCACTCCGGGGACCCTGGCTACGCTGCGGGCGGGGGAGCGGGCCCGGATCGCCACCTCGCTGGTGGTCCGGGAGGACGCGCTCACCCTGTTCGGGTTCGCGAGCGATGACGAGCGGGACGTGTTCGAGCTGGCGCAGACCGCCAGCGGGGTCGGCCCCCGGCTGGCGCTCGCCATGCTGGCGGTGTTCACCCCCGACGCGCTGCGGCAGGCGGTGGCCGCTGAGGACGTGACCGCGCTGACCCGGGTGCCCGGCATCGGCCGGAAGGGCGCCCAGCGGATGGTGCTGGAGCTGGCCGGGCGGCTGGGCGCGCCGGGCGCCGGGGTCAGCCCGGCCGGTCCTGGCGGGCTGGCGGCCCCCGGGGTCCCGGGCGCCCGGACGGCCAGCGCGCCGTGGCGGGAGCAGGTCCGGGCCGGGCTGGTGAACCTGGGCTGGCAGGCCCGCGACGCCGACCAGGCGATCGCCGCCGTCGAGGCGGAACTGGCCGGGTCCGCCGCGGCCGGCGGGCCGGACGGCAACGGTGACCGGCCCGCCGGCGGTGCCGCTGGCGAGGAGCCCGACGTCGCGGTCATGCTGCGGGCCGCGCTCAGGAAGCTCAGCCCCGCATGAGCGAACCCCGCCCCTCCGAGGCGGCCGATGCTGCTCGCCGCCCCGCGGGCGGCTTCGCCGAGGCCCGCAGTACTAGCCCGGGGGGGCGACCCCCCCACACCCCCCCGGTGGGGCATAGCCCGGGGGGGCGACCCCCCCGCACCCCCCCGGAGGGGCACAGCCCGGAGGGGCGACCCCCCGGACCTCCCGATGAGCAGGACCGGCTGCTTTCCGGGCTGGCGGATGCCGACGACCGGGTGATCGAGAGCACGCTGCGGCCCAAGCAGCTGGCGGATTTCGTGGGCCAGGACCGGGTGCGGGAGCAGCTCTCGCTGGTGCTGGAGGGCGCGCTGCGGCGCGGCCGCGCGCCCGACCACGTGCTGCTGTCCGGCCCGCCGGGCCTGGGCAAGACCACCATCGCCATGATCGTCGCCGCCGAGCTGGGCGTGCCGCTGCGGATCACCAGCGGGCCCGCCATCGAGCGGGCCGGGGACCTCGCCGCCGTGCTGTCCACGCTGAGCGACGGCGAGGTGATGTTCATCGACGAGATCCACCGGCTGGCCCGGCCCGCCGAGGAAATGCTCTACCTGGCGATGGAGGACTTCCGGGTCGACGTGGTGGTCGGGAAGGGGCCAGGCGCCACCGCCATCCCGCTCGGCATCGCCCCGTTCACGCTGGTGGGGGCGACCACCCGGGCTGGCCTGCTGCCCGCGCCGCTGCGGGACCGGTTCGGCTTCACCGCGCACCTAGACTTCTACGAGGCGGCCGAGCTTGAGATCATCATCCGCCGGTCTGCCACGCTGCTCGGGGTCACGCTGCGGGCGGACGGCGCCGACGAGATCGCCGGCCGCTCCCGCGGCACCCCGCGCATCGCCAACCGGCTGCTGCGGCGGGTCAGGGACTACGCAGAGGTACGGGCGGACGGCGTGATCACCCGGGACCTGGCCCGGGCGGCGCTGGAACTGTACGAGGTGGATGAGCACGGGCTTGACCGGCTGGACCGGTCCGTGCTGGGCGCGCTGACCGGCCGGTTCGGGGGCGGCCCGGTGGGCCTGTCCACGCTGGCGGTGGCGGTGGGGGAAGAGGCCGAGACGGTCGAGGTCGTGGCGGAGCCGTTCCTGGTGCGGGCCGGGCTGCTCGCGCGCACCCAGCGAGGCCGCGTCGCCACCCCCGCTGCCTGGGAGTACCTGGGGCTCAGCCCCCCGCCGGCCGGCCCCGACCCCGGCGCGACCCTGTTCGGGTAACCCCCGGCCGGGGCGGCCCGGCCGCCGATGGTGATCGCGGGGAGGTCACGATCGGTCGCAGAACGCCGTAGCCTGTTGGTGCGCTGTCCGCGCGCCGCTACACTTCGGCAGTTGGCCGGCGACAGTGACCCGGCCGCGAGGCCGGGTGCCGCTGGACCTGGCCTCGGCCGCGGTGTCCGGCGCGCCCCTCAAAACTGGAAGGATGCCCCGGGATGGGGAACATGCACACTCTCATCGCTGCCCCGCAAGCTGCCTCGAGCGGCGGGAGCGGCAGCTATACGTTCCTGATCGTCATCGTGGTGCTGTTCGCGCTGTTCTATTTCGTGATGATCCGTCCGCAGCGCAACCGGCAGCGGAAGGTGCAGGAAATGCAGCGGCAGATCGTCCCTGGCCAGCGCGTCCGCACCACCGCGGGCATGTACGCCACCGTGACGGCGATCGACGACGATGACGTGACGCTCGAGGTGGCGCCCGGCATCAACGTCCGCTTCATGCGACGGGCAGTCATGGACGTGGTGGACGGCAGCGGGGTGTCCGGCCCGGCTGCGAACGGATCTGGCGCCGCCAGCAGTGATGGCGCCGCCAGCGCCGCCGGTCAGTCGAGTGACGGCGAGGCGGAGGAGACCGCCGCGGAGGAAGGCCACCGGGCCGAGTAGGGCGGCGTGCCGGTCACCGGCACCAGCTAGCGGCCGCACCGACACGAACCGAAGGACAGGCGAGAAGTGGCTCCCCCAGGCGGTAACGTCCCCAGGCCGGGACGTGCGATCGCGGTGCTTGCCGCCCTCATTATCGTCCTGTTCCTGGCGATCGCCGGCTCGGACATCGCCAGCCCCGGGAAGTGGGGATCCGCCTTCCGGGTGTATCTCGGCCTGGACCTCACCAGCGGCACCACGGTGACGCTGCGGGCCGTGACGCCGAACGGCCGCCCGCCCAAGCCCTCCGAGATGCAGCAGGCGATCTCGATCATGAACAACCGGGTGAACGCCTCCGGCTTCACCGAGGCCCAGGTCGAGCAGCAGGGCAACGACATCATCAACGTCTCGGTGCCGGGCAAGGGCTCGCAGCAGGTGGTCAGCCTGGTCAGCCAGACCGCCCAGCTCCAGTTCCGGCAGGTGCTGCTGCAGGCGCCCAACACCTCGGCCGCGCCTGTGAGCCCGAGCCCGTCGGCGACCCCGTCCGGGTCCGGCTCTGGCAGCGCCTCGCCATCGCCGTCGGCCAGCACCAAGGCCAAGGTCAGTTCCCCGAAGCAGGCCGGGCGGACGCTGGCGGACGGCTCCCGGCGGGTGGCCGCGTCCGCCAGCCCCTCGCCGTCGGGTTCCCCGTCGGCCACGCCCAGCCCGTCGGCATCCGCCACGCCGTCGGCGGCGGGCGGGACCACGCCCTGGCAGCAGGCGCAGGGGGATCCCAGGCTGGCCAGCGGGCCGGTGAAGGCGCAGTTCGACAAGCTCAACTGCGCCGATCCGAACTGGAAGCGACAGGTCGGGTACACCCAGGAGCAGTTCAACGACCCGAACGTGCAGACCGTGTCGTGCGGCACGCTGGCCGGAGTCACCTACAAGTTCGCGCTGGACAAGGCCAAGGTGGTGGGGAAGGACATCTCCTCGGCCAGCGCCGCCCTCCAGCAGAACAGCACGGACTGGCAGGTGAACCTCAACTTCAATGGCAATGGGACCAAGAAGTGGGGCGCCCTGACCACCGCCATGTTCGACAAGTACAAGGGCAGCCAGACCCCCCAGAACGAGGTCGCGGTGGTGCTCGACGGCACGGTGCAGTCCTTCCCCGTCATCCAGTCCGCGATCGTCGGCGGGAACGCCCAGATCACCGGCAGCTTCAGCCAGAAGGAGGCCAGCACCCTCGCGAACGTCCTGTCCTACGGCGCCCTGCCGCTGAGCTTCCGCCAGCAGTCGGTGCAGTCGGTGACCCCGCAGCTCGGCCACGACCAGCTGAACGCGGGCCTGCTCGCGGGCGCCATCGGGCTTCTCCTGGTCGTGGTGTACGCGGCGATCTACTACCGGGGGCTGGCCGTGGTCGCCGTGTCCAGCCTGATCATCGCCGGCCTGCTGGCCTTTGAAGCCGTGGTCGTGCTCGGCAAGTACCAGGGCTTCGCGCTCAACCTGGCTGGCATCGCCGGCCTGATCGTCGCGATCGGCATCACCGCCGACTCGTTCATCGTGTACTTCGAGCGGCTCCGCGATGAGGTCCGGGAGGGCAGGTCGCTGCGGGCCGCGGTGGAACGCGGCTGGGGCCGCGCCCGCCGGACCATCCTGGTCGCCGACGCCGTCTCCTTCCTGGCCGCCGCGCTGCTGTACTACTTCGCGATCGGCGAGGTCAAGGGCTTCGCGTTCACCCTGGGGCTCACCACGATCATCGACGTGCTGGTGGTGTTCCTGTTCACCAAGCCGGTGGTCACGCTGCTGGCGCGGACGAAGTTCTACGGCGGGGGGCACCGGCTGTCCGGGCTCGATCCGTCCCGGCTGGGGGCCCGCGCCCCCTGGCGCGGCACCAGCGTCCGGCGGACCGGCCGGCCACCGGCCCGGACGCCCGGCGCGAGGGAGGCGTGATGTCCCGGCTCGGCAGCGTCGGCGGCAGGCTCTACCGCGGCGAAGTCTCGGTCGACTTCGTCGGCCGGCAGAAGCTCTGGTACGCCATCTCCGGCGTGATCCTGGTGGTCAGCGTGGTGGCGCTGGTCACGTTCGGGCTGAACTTCAGCGTCGACTTCAAGGGCGGCTCGGTCTTCCAGTTCCCCGCCGGGAAGGCGAGCATCTCCCAGGTGCGGTCCACGGTCGCCAGCGCCGGCGGCGGCCAGGACTCGCTGATCCAGCACATCGCGCCGATCGGCGGCGGGCCGGCCAAGTGGCAGGTCCAGACGCACAAGCTGGGCGGCTTCACCCAGGTCAACAAGATCCAGGACGCGATCAGCCACCGGTTCGGGATCCCGGTCAGCAAGATCAGCACGTCGTTCGTCGGCGCGACCTGGGGCGGCCAGATCTCGCAGAAGGCGCTGCAGGCGCTGATCGCTTTCCTGGTCGTGGTCGTCATCTACCTGTCGATCGCGTTCGAATGGAAGATGGCGGCCTCGGCCCTGATCGCGCTGGCCCACGACATCGTCATCACCGTCGGCGTATACGCGCTGCTCAGGTTCCAGGTCAGCCCGGCGTCGGTGATCGGCCTGCTGACGATCCTGGGCTACTCGCTGTACGACACGGTGGTGGTGTTCGACAAGGTGCGGGAGAACACCGCCGGGCTGCTCGGCTCCGCCCGCAGCACCTACAGCCAGGCCGCCAACCTCGCGCTCAACCAGACCCTGGTGCGGTCGATCAACACCTCGGTGGTGGCGCTGCTGCCGGTCGCCGGGATCCTGTTCATCGGGGCCGGGCTGCTCGGCGCCGGCGAGCTCCAGGATCTGGCGCTGGTGCTGTTCGTCGGCATGCTGTCGGGCACCTACTCCTCGATCTTCATCGCCACCCCGGTGCTGGCCGACCTCAAGGAACGCGAGCCGCAGTACCGCGCGCTGGCGAAGCGGGTGCAGCAGCGGGCGGCCGGCGGCCGCAAGGCGGCCAGGGCGGCCCGGGCCACGGTGGGCGCCCGCGGCCAGGGCGATCCCGGGGAACGCGGCGCCGGCAGCGGCCCCGGGCAGGAGCCGGACGGGCCCGCGGAGCAGTCCGCCGGGGATGCCGCCGGCGCAGGCGAGACCGGGGCGCCGGTGCCCGCGGGACGCGCCTCAACCGGCGGTAGCCCGTCCCGCCCGCCCCGCCCGGGCCAGCGGCAGCAGCCACGCCGGAACCAGGCCCGCCGCCGCCCCAGCGGCAAGAAGAAGCGGCGGTAGCGGATGACCGGGGAGGCGGCCACCGGCCCGGCCAGCCTGATCCGCGACCGGATCCGGGACATCAGCGACTACCCGCAGCCCGGCATCGTGTTCAAGGACATCACCCCGTTGCTCGCGGACGGCCCCGCCTTCGCCGCGGTGGTCAGCGCGCTCGCCGCCGGGCACGA
>DASQSC010000266.1:0-2927 GCA_035642555.1 Streptosporangiaceae bacterium
GGCTCGGTCAGGCTGTGCGTCTTCTCGATCATCACCCGGGTCGCGTTCGTCAGCTCGTCCTCGGAGACCAGCACGAAGTCGTCGAGCAGCTGCCACAGGATCCGCTGCGGCAGCTCGAACGCGGTCCGGGTCGCCAGCCCCTCCGCGAGCGTGCCGCTGACGTCCTCCACCAGGGCGCGGGCCTGCCACGAGCGGTAGGCGGCCGGCGCGGCCGCGGCCTGGACCCCGATCACCTCGATGGCCGGGCGGACCGCCTTGGCCACGATGCAGGCGCCGGCGGCCCCGCTGCCGCCGCCCACCGGGACCACGATCACCTCCGTGTCCGGCCGCTCCGCCAGGATCTCCAGGGTGGCTGTGGCGACGCCGGCGATGAGGGCGGGCTCGTTGCCCGAATGGATGTAGCGGTAGCCGTCCCGGGCGGCCAGCTGCTGGCAGTGCTCGCGCGCCTCGTCGAAATCGCGGCCGTGGCCGATGACCTCGGCGCCGAGCGCCCGCATCGACTCCACCTTCACCGGGTTGGCCTGCTCCGGCACGCAGACCAGCGCCCGCACGCCGAACAGGTCCGCCGCGTACGCGACCGACTGGCCGTGGTTGCCGGTGGAGGCCGCGATGACGCCCCGGCGGCGGTCATCCGGGCTCAGCTGGCTGACCAGGTTCACGCCGCCGCGGACCTTGAAGGCGCCCACCGGCTGGTGGTTCTCGTGCTTGACCCGCACCTGCGCGCCGGCCAGCGCGTCGAGCGCGGGGTAGCGGTAGAGGGGAGTCGGGCGGAGGTAGGGCGCGATCCGCTCGCGGGCCGCGAGCACGTCAGCGAGATCCGGGACGGTGAGTTCGCTCATGCCATGTGTGTATCACCGGGCCCGCCGCCGTCCTCGACGGTGATGCCCAGGCTGTCGGCCAGCAGCGGTGCCATCAGGGCCAGCTGGGCGGGGGTCACGATGGCGCCGCGCAGCGCGCCGGGATCGATGAGGAGGCCGAGCTCGGCACCGCGCAGGTCGACGGCGTCCAGCCGGACCCGGGTGAGGTTGGTCCTGGTCAGCGTGCAGCCGGGAAACGCGACGCGGGTGAGGCCCGCGCCGGTGAAGTCCACGTCGCGCAGCAGGCAGCGGTCGAAGGTCACGTCGGTCAGCTCGGCGTCCCGGAAGTTCACGGAGTCGAGCTTGCACTGCCGGAAGGCCACCCCGCGCAGCCGCGCCCCGAACGCCTCCGCCCCGGCCAGGGCGCTCTCGCTGATGACGGTCCCGGTCCAGCCCGTTTCCGCCAGCCCGGTCCCGGTCAGCCGGACGTCGGCCAGCCAGCAATCGGTGAACTGGGCCCGCCGCAGCTGCCCGTCCTGGAACGACACGTGGGTGAGCGCGCATTCCAGGAAGCGGCTGCCCGCCGCGTCCGCGCCGGCCAGGGTGAGCTGGTCGAAGCGGGCGGTGTCATACCCTTCGGCAGGCGCCAGCGGGCCCGGGTGGCCGGCCAGCGCGGCGGCGAACGGGAGGTCGGCGAGTTCCCGCCAGCCGGCGCGGGCTGCGCGCCTGCTCACGCGGCCGCCCAGGCCTGGCTGCGCTCCCACAGCGCCGCCGCCAGTTCCGGGGTCGCGGCGCTTCCCGGCTGCCGTTCCCGGCAGTTGTCGTAGTAGCGGCCGGTTGCGCTCGCCAGTTCCGGCGCGGTGGCGCAGTACACCGGCGTGCGCGCGCCCTGGTCGATGGACAGCATCCGGAGCGTCAGCAGCGGGCGCACCGGCCACGGCACGCGCCGCCAGATGTCGGAGGCGACCACCCCCGGGTGCAGCGCATAGGTGGTCACGCCCTGGCCGCCGGCCCGGCGGGCCAGCTCCATGCTGAACAGCACGTTGCACAGCTTGGACACCGCGTACTCGCGCATGCCGGTCACGCTGCGGGTGGGCCGCTGCAGGGCGGCGAAGTCGATGCCGCGGGCCTGGTAGTGGGAATCGCTGGCGACCGTGACCACCCGCGACGGGGCGCTCGCCGCCAGGCAGCCGAGCAGGGCACCGGTCAGCGCGAAGTGACCGAGATGGTTGACGCCGAAGGCGAGCTCGAACCCGTCGGCGGTCAGGCCCCGCTGCCCGCCCACCCCGGCGTTGTTGACCAGCACGTGCAGCGGCAGGCCCAGGCCGAGGAACTCGTCCGCGCACCGCCGCACCGACGCCAGGTCGGCGAGGTCGAGCGGCAGGTACCGGACCGCGGGGTTACCGGTCTCGGCGGCGACTGCGGCGGCCGCCGCCTGGCCGCGGCCGGGGGACCGGCAGCCGAGGAACACCTGCCCGCCCCGGCTGGCGAACTGCCGGGCCGCGGCCAGGCCGATGCCCGTGTTCCCGCCGGTTACCAGTAAGGTCCGCCCCGCCAGATCGCCGTCAGCAGCCACGGAAGACACCTTAACCGGGGCTAGCCGCGGATCGCCGCCAGGCTCTCGCGCACGGCCTCGGTCATGCGGCTGGCGGGGCCCAGCGCGGCCTCGCACTCGGAGAGGGTGCGCTGCAGCAACTGGACCGCGTCGGTCATCCGCCGGGCCGTGGCGTACGCCTGGGCCAGGTTGGCCTTGGACGTCAGGGTGTCCCGGTGGGCCGGCCCCAGCACCCGCTCGCAGTCAGCGAGCGCCTGCTCGTACAGCGGCAGCGCGTCGGTCATCCGGCCGGCCGAGTGGTAGGCGGAGGCCAGGTTCCCGCGGGCGGTCAGGGTGTCGGGATGGTCGGCGCCCTGGACCCGCTCCCGGTCGGCCAGGGTGCGCTCGTACTGGGGGATCGCGTCCCTGAGCCGCCCGGCCGAGTGGCAGGCGGCGGCGAGGTTGGCGCGGGCGGTGATGGTGTCCGGGTGGAGGGCGCCCTGCACCTTCTCCCGGCTGGCGAGCGTCTGCTGGTACAGCGGGATCGCGTCCTTCAGCCGCCCGGCACTGCGCTGGGCGTAGGCGAGCTTCCCGCG
>DASQSC010000267.1:0-2396 GCA_035642555.1 Streptosporangiaceae bacterium
GTGCGGCCCTGGCTGTCGGTGAGCCGCCCGTCGTCCAGCACCTGCAGCAGCACGTTGAAGACGTCCGGGTGGGCCTTCTCGATCTCATCGAGCAGTACCACCGAGTACGGCCGCCGCCGCACCGCCTCGGTGAGCTGCCCCGCCTCCTCGTAACCCACGTAACCGGGCGGGGCGCCCATCAGGCGGCTGACCGTGTGCCGTTCCTGGAATTCGCTCATGTCCAGCCGGACCATCCGGCTGTCCGCGCCGAACAGCGCCTCGGCCAGGGCCCGGGCCAGCTCGGTCTTGCCGACTCCGGTCGGGCCGAGGAACAGGAAGCTCCCCACCGGCCGGTTCGGGTCGCCAAGCCCGGACCGGGACCGGCGGACCGCCTCGGCGACCGCCCCGACCGCCTCGTCCTGGCCGATCACCCGCTGGTGCAGATGCTCCTCCAGCCGCAGCAGCCGTTCCCGCTCGGCCTCGGTGAGCTGCTGCACCGGGATGCCGGTGATCCTCGACACCACGTCGGCGATGTCGGCCACGGTGACCTCCGGCACCCCGGAGGCACCGCCGCCGGCCTGGCGGGCGATCCGCTCCCGCAGCTCGCTGACCCGGTCCCGCAGCTCCGACGCGCGCTCGTACTGCTCGTTCGCGACCGCCTGGTCCTTGTCCCGGTGCAGCTGCTCGGCCTGCCGCTCCAGGTCCCGCACGTCCGGGCCGGGGGTCTTGGTGCGCAGCCGCACCCGCGCGCCGGCCTGGTCGATCAGGTCGATCGCCTTGTCGGGCAGGAACCGCTCGGTGAGGTACCGGTCGGACAGCTCGGCGGCGGCCACCAGCGCCTCATCGGTGAACCGCACCTGGTGGTGGGCCTCGTACCGGTCGCGCAGCCCGCGCAGGATCGCGATGGTGTCGTCGATGGACGGCTCCGGCACCATGATCGGCTGGAACCGGCGGGCGAGGGCGGCGTCCTTCTCGATGTTGCGGCGGTACTCGTCCAGCGTGGTCGCGCCGATCACGTGCAGCTCGCCGCGGCTCAGCGCCGGCTTGAGCATGTTGCTGGCGTCCATGGAGCCCTCGGCGCCACCGCCGCCCGCGCCCACCACCGTGTGCAGCTCGTCGATGAACACGATCAGCTCGTTGCCGTGCTCGCGGATCTCGTCGATGATCCGCTTCATCCGTTCCTCGAAGTCCCCCCGGTAGCGGGTCCCGGCCACCACGCCGGACAGGTCGAGCTGTACCACCCGCTTGCCGGTCAGCGTCTCCGGCACGTCGTCGTCGGCCACGCGCTGGGCGATGCCCTCGACGATCGCCGTCTTCCCCACCCCGGCCTCGCCGATCAGCACCGGGTTGTTCTTGGTACGCCGGGACAGCACCTCGATCGTCTGCTCGATCTCCTCGTCCCGGCCGATCACCGGGTCGATCCTGCCCTCCCGGGCCAGCCCGCTGAGGTCGCGCCCGAACTGGTCCACCGTCGGCGTGGCCGACGGCCCCGGCTGCGCCGCCTGCCCGCCCTGCGCGGCCGCCGCCCGCTGGAGCCCTTCCGGCGTGACCCGGGCCGAGGCCAGCAGCCGCCCGGCTCCCGATTCCGGATTGACCGCCAGCGCGAGCAGGATGTGCTCGGGGCCGATGTAGGAAGAGCCCGTGGCCCGGGAGATCCGGTGCGCGTCCAGCAGCGCGCGCTTGGCCGCCGGGGTCAGCGAGGGCGCGTCCACTCGCCGTTCGCCCTGGCCGTCCTGCCGCTCGATCTCGCGCGCCAGCGAGACGGGGTCGGCTCCGGCGGCTGCCAGCAGTTGCCGGGTCGGCTCGGTCTGGGTGGCCGCCCACAGCAGGTGCTCGGTGTCCAGGTCGGGACCGCCCCATTCGGCTGCCTGCGACGCCGCCGCCGCCAGCAGTTCCCGGGCGGGGCCGCTCATCAGCCGGGTGATGTCCACCCGGCGGGTCTCGCGGCGCGGTGTCCCGGCCCCGAAGAAGCGGGCCAGGAAATCGTCGAACGGGCTGTCACCGGGTCCCTCGGGCCCGTAGAAGCCACTCGTCATGGGCCATCCCCCCAGCATGGGCGAGCAGTGTGCCATTAGCCCTACCCGAAAAGCGCGGCTCAACCGCCGGGCCCCTGCCGGGCCGCCGTCAGCGATGTCCTAGTGCGGCTGCCAGGCGTCGGGGTCCCGGGTCCGCTGCCCGACCGGCGGGGGCAGGGCACCGGCGGCGAGATCGCCCAGGGTCACCTTCTCCAGCACGTCGCGGATGCTGAAGCGGAGCGCGATCCACAGGTCCCGCAGCGGCTGCGCGGTGCCGGTGTAGTCGAGCTGCTCCGGCCGCAGCCCGGCGACGTTGGCCAGCGGCCCGTCGATCGCGCGGATGACGTCGGCGACCGTGATGGCGGACGCGGGGCGGGCCAGCCGCCAGCCGCCCTCGGTGCC
>DASQSC010000268.1:0-2558 GCA_035642555.1 Streptosporangiaceae bacterium
CCGCAGGCGCAGCGGGCAGCCGAGGGCCAGGTGCCCGGCGCCCTGGTGGTGGAGCGGAACGTGCTGGAATGGCGCTTCGACCCGCGCTCACCGGCCCGGCTGCCGCAGGCCGGCGGCTACGACCAGCAGGTGATCATCATGTGCTCGGAGAGCTACACCTCCAGCCTGGCCGCCGCCTGCCTGCAGGACATCGGGCTGCGCAACGCCACCGACCTGGCAGGCGGCTTCATGGCCTGGAAGGCCGCCGGGCTGCCGGTGATGCCCGGTGGCTCGTCCCCGCTGGCCTGAGCGGCAGCCGCTGGCCGGCCGGGCCAGCGGAGCCCAGGCCAGGCCCCTCGCCAGGCTGTGCCAGCGGATTTAGACTCGCACCCAAGGTGGGTGCCATGGATGACCTCGCGACCGAGTTCCTCGACCTGGTGCACAGGCTCGAGGAGATCAGGGATGCCATCACGCCCGAGCAGGCCCACGCCGAGTTCGACGAGACCACCCTGCAGGTGTTCTGGAAGCGGTGGCCCGGCGTGTCGGCCTGGACCGGATCGCTGTGGCGGCTGCTCTCCGAGGAGCTGGCTGTGCCGTCCGCGCCGCACCGCGACGCCGACCTGGACGAGGTAGGGGGGAGCGAATAGGCATGCCCGACGTGGGTGCGCCGCCGGTGACCGTGCTCCGGGACCTGATGACCACCAGGCTGGCGGAGACCACCCCGGACGCCACGGTGACGGCGGCCGCCGCGGTCATGGTGGCCGCGAGCGCGGGCTCTGCCGTGGTCATGCAGGGCCGCTTCCTCGCCGGCATCCTCACCGAGCGTGACGTGCTCCGGGCGGCCGCGTCCGGCGAGGATCTTGCCAGCGCCCCGGTGTCGGCCTGGATGACCCCCGACCCGCAGGCGGCCAGCCCGGAAACGCCGGTGGCCGACGCCGCCCAGATCATGCTGCTGAACGGGTTCCGCCACCTCCCGGTGGTGGACGGCCGCGTGGTGTGCGGGGTGGTCAGCCTCCGCGACCTGTTCGCCGCCCGGATCCGCCGCCCGTTAGGGTCCGGGCCCCGGTAGGCCCGGACCCCGCAGGCTAGGACCGGATCGCGGCCGGCTCGCTGGCCGGCGGCTCCGCCGCCGGCGCCGCCGGGCGGGCCAGCCTGCTGGGCCACCACACCCACCGGCCGAGGTCCAGGTTGAGCGCGGTGACCAGCACCGACCGGACGATGATCGTGTCCAGCAGCACGCCGAAGGCGACCGCGAACCCGATCTCCGCCAGCGCCGTGACCGGCAGCGTGCCGAGCGCGGCGAACGTTCCCGCCAGCACCGCGCCAGCGGAGGTGATCACCCCGCCGGTGGCGGCCAGCCCGATCAGGGCGCCGCGGCGGGCATCGTGGCGCTTCGTCTCCTCCCGGACCCGGGTCATCAGGAAGATGTTGTAGTCGATGCCCAGGGCGACCAGGAACACGAACACGAACAGCGGGAACGACGTGTCCGCGCCGGTGAAGTTGAACACGTGGTTGAAGAACAGCGAGCTCACGCCCAGCGCCGCCGCGAACGACAGCACCACGGTCGCTATCAGCATGACCGGCGCGATGATCGCCCGCAGCAGCAGTCCCAGGATGACGAACACCACCACCAGGATCAGCGGGATGATCAGGTTACGGTCATGCGCCGATGCCCGCTCCACGTCGAGGTTGACCGCCGTGTTGCCGCCGACCTTGGCGTTCGCCCCCGGCACCGCGCGGACCGCTGCCCGCACCCGGTCAATGGTCGCGTAGGCGGCCTGGCTGTCTGGCTTCGAGGTCAGCGTGGCTTCCAGGAACGCGTGCCCGGCGACCGTGCGCGGCGGGGTCACGCCGGTGATCCCGTCCGTGCCGCGCAGCGCCGACGTCAGCTGCCCGGCGGCCGCCGGGTCGCCGACCACGATCACCGGCGAGCCGGCGCCGGCCGGGAAGTGGCTGGCCAGCACCTGCTCGCCCGCGACCGAGTCCGGGTGCCCGCGGAAGGATCCGGCGTTGGACAGGCCGCTGGCCTTCAGCCCGGTCAGGCCCACCGCCATGGCGCCGAGCACGAGCACGGTGGTGATCCAGACGGCCCGCGGGCGGCGGGCAATGCCCAGCCCCGTCCTGGCCCAGATGCCGGTGCTGGTCGGCTCCGGCGACCCGAACACCGGCCGCTGCGGCCAGAACACCCACCGGCCGCAGATCACCAGCAGCGCGGGCAGCAGCGTCATCATGGCCAGCAGCGCGACCACAACGCCGATCGCCAGCACCGGCCCCATGCCCCGGGTGGAGTTCAGTTCCGCGACCGTGAGCACGAGCAGGCTCAGCACGACCGTCCCGGCGCTG
This sequence comes from Streptosporangiaceae bacterium, assembly GCA_035642555.1. GTDB lineage: Bacteria > Actinomycetota > Actinomycetes > Streptosporangiales > Streptosporangiaceae > JAIRTY01. The sequence goes on from DASQSC010000268.1 coordinate 2,323, forward strand.
GCGATGATCGCCGGACCCGCCCGGCGGATCGCGATGGCCATCGCCTCGTGCCGGTCGGCGTGCCGCCGCAGTTCCTCCCGGTAGCGGGCGGTCAGCAGCAGGGCGTAGTCAGTGCCGGCGCCGAACACCAGCACGTACAGGATGCCGGCGCTCTGGGCGTTGACGGTCAGGCCGGCGTGCGCTGCCAGCAGGTAGATCAGCGCTTCGCCGGTGGTCAGGGCGATGCCGGCGGAGAG
>DASQSC010000269.1:0-5117 GCA_035642555.1 Streptosporangiaceae bacterium
GCCGCCAGGGATCCAGGCCCGGTTGTCCGGCAGCGGCCACGGCGACAGGTGGAAGTAGTAGTGCGAGGTGGTGTACTCGCTGGGATAGTGCAGCCGCCGCCAGTCCACCGCCAGCACCAGCCCGTCCGCGAGCGCGTGCAGATACCCGGCCGGCTGGGCGAGAACGGCACGGATCGCGAAGTCGCGCAGCTCCTTGTTGCCTTTCGCGCTCACCGGGCTGTAGGGCAGGTCCTGGTGCACCTGCGGGGCCAGCCAGATGATCTGGCCGGGAGCCTGCCGCTGGCTGGGCGGCATCGGCAGGCAGAGGCCTTGCTCGCTGGACGGGGGCTTGATCTGCGAGCATTCCGCGAACGTGGACGCCCGGCCCCACAGGTAGAAGCCCTCGGAGCGGGTGAGCCCGTAGTCGCCGGTGTAGGAGTGGAACCAGGCCACGTAGGCGGCCACTGGCAGCGCGCAGCCGGCCAGGGTGGCGGCGGCGGGCCGCCAGCCGATCCGGCGCACGGCAATGAAGGCCAGCAGCACCACCGGCAAGGGGATGCCCTCCGACCGGACCGTGATCGAGTACCCCACCAGCAGCCCGGCCACCAGGCATGCCCGCCACGACGGCCGCGGGCGCCACAGCATCAGCGTGACCGCGATCACGGCCAGGAACGTGAACAGGGTCTCGGCCATCAGCATGTGCTCGAGCTCGATCTGGTTGCCGTCGAGCAGCACCGGCAGGCTCGCCAGCGTCGCCCACCGCCGCGGCACCCCGGCCCGCATCATCAGCACGTACAGCAGCAGCGCGACCGACAGGCCCATCAGGTGCTGCACCAGGCTCACCAGGATGAAGCTGTGGAACGGCTCGAGCGCCCGCACGAACAGCGAGTAGCCGACGGTCTTGGACAGGTCCGGCATCGGCCGCATCGCCGCGCCCAGGTACAGGTAGGAGTCGCCCGGGAACCAGACCACCCCCGGGTAGCCCGCCATGGCCAGCAGCCGCAGGAACGCCCCCAGCCCGAGCGCGAGCGCGAACGGCTTGTGCTGGCGGGCGAGCGGCGCGAGCCGCTCCCACGCTGTGCACCGCCATTGACGGGCCGCGGCGGAGATTTTCACTCCCGCCGCGATTATTCGGTAAAGGTTCACTCCCCCGTTACCTTTCCAGCGCTGTCACGCGGACCCGGCCAACAGTATTTGCATGCGGAACGGAACTTTGCGTGGTGCAACAAATTACCGTCACCCGGGTTATCAGTTCGTGAACAATGAGATTTGCTGCTTTTCAGCGGCCGCGGCGCCGGGCGTGATGACATCGGGTTTTATCTCTTTCTTTTCGGCTACCGGGCGGGCCGCCCCGGCCCACTGCTCGAGCTGGGCGACGAAGGCGCGCGCCTCGGCAGGCCAGCCCAGCACCTGCCGGGCCGCCTGGTGGCCGCGGCGTCCCAGCTCGGCCCGCAGCGCGGGATCGGCCCGCAGCCGCAGCACCGCCCCGGCGACCGCCTGCGCGTCCCGGAACGGCACCACCAGGCCGCAGCCGTACCGCTCGACCAGGTCCGCGGCGACCGGCAGCGGGCTGGTGACCACCGGCACCCCGTGCGCCATGTACTCGGCGACCTTGGTGGGCAGTGAGTGGCGGAAGTTGGGCTCGTCGTGCAGCAGGGACAGCCCGGCCAGGGCGCCGTCCGCCATCCGCACCGCCCGGTCGTTGGGCACGAACCCGTGCCAGCGCACCGCCCCGGCCGCCTGCGCCCGTTCCAGCACGGCGCGGGCGGCGCGGTCGGCGGGCCCGATGATCTCCACCGTGATCCCATGCGGCCGCAGCAGCGCGCCGGCCTCCGCCAGTTCCGCTGCGCCCCGGTCCGGCGACAGGTGGCCGATGTACACGACCTTGCTCTCGGTTCCCGGCTCCGCCACCGCTGCCGGGACGTAGGTGGTGTTCTGCACCACCGGGTGAGCGCGCCGGAACCGGCTCGCGTACCCGTGCTCGGCCAGGATCAGGTGCAGCCTGCGCTCGGCCATCAGCTCGGCGGCCCGCACCGCGGCCGCCGCCGCCGGGCGTGCCGCGCGGGGCAGCCACGCCTTGGTGCTCAGCGCCGCCGCCGTGTCCTCGTGCACATCCCAGACGGCCGGCGGGCGGCGGCGCAGGAACGGCAGCACCAGCAGCAGCTCCGGGTCGTGGATCAGCAGCAGGTCGGAGCCGGGCAGGTGGCGGGCGAGTTGCCGGCGGGCGCCCCGCAGCGCGGCGGCCCGGCGGCGGCCGGCGGCGCGGGGCACATCGGCGACGGCCAGGCCCGGCCAGCCGATGGCCACCTCGCAGGCACCGGCCGGGGCCAGGTAGGTGACCTGGTGGCCGGCCTCGAGCAGGGCCCGGATCTGCCGGTGCAGGATCCGGGCGTCCTCCGGGTGATGCACCACCGTGCAGACGACCACGCGCATCGGGGTCACCCCGCTTCCCGCACGGCTACAGCACCTCGGCGCGGTCGCTGTGGATCCGGCCGCGGGTGTCGAGCAGCAGCGGCGCGTGCCGGGCGATGGCGTCGAGGTCGCAGGCGGCGTGGTCTTGCAGCAGCACCACCAGGTCGGTGGCGGGCAGCCCGGCGGCCAGGCCGGTGACCCGGCGGACGGGCTCGCCGTCGACCTGCCAGGCGGCGACGTAGGGGTCGTGGTAGGCGAGCACCGCGCCGCGGGCGCGCAGCTTGCGGGCGACCGGGACGGCGGGAGACTCGCGCTGGTCGGCCACGTCACGCTTGTAGGTCACCCCGACCAGCAGCACCTTCGCCCCGTTGACCGGCTTGCCCGCGGCATTGAGCAGCTCGGCCGCCCGGTCGGCGACGTACGCCGGCATCCGGCCGTTGATCTCGGTGGCCAGCTCCACGAACCGGAACTGGTAGCCGAGGGTGGCGCGGACCTGGTGGGACAGGTAGTTCGGGTCGATCGGGATGCAGTGCCCGCCCACCCCCGGGCCGGGCCAGAACGGCTGGAACCCGAACGGCTTGGTCGCGGCGCACCTGATCGAGTCCCGCAGGTCGATGCCGAGCTCATGGCAGAACACCGCCATCTCGTTCACCAGCGCGATGTTCACGTGCCGGTAGGTGTTCTCCAGCAGCTTGGCCATCTCCGCCTCGCGCGCCGACTTCGCGCGCACCACCTGGTCGCACAGCTTGCCGTAGAACCGTGCCGCTGCCTCCGCGCAGCCAGGCGTGACTCCCCCGACCACCTTCGGCGTGTTGCGGATCGCGAAGGCGGTGTTGCCGGGGTCGATCCGCTCCGGCGAGAACGCCAGCGCGAAATCACGGCCGGCGGCCAGCCCGGACGCCTCCTCCAGCAGTGGCCGCACCACCTCGTCGGTGGTGCCCGGGTAGGTGGTGGACTCCAGCACCACCAGCATCCCCGGCCGCAGCAGCCGCCCCGCCGTTCCCGCCGCCGCCCGCACCGCCGTCAGGTCCGGCCCGCGGCCGTCCGACAGCGGGGTCGGCACGCAGATCACCACCGTGTCGCAGCGGGGCAGCGCGCCCTCGTCGCTGATCGCGGTAAACCCGGCGGCGAGCATCTCCGCCACGTCGCCGGCGGGCACGTCACCCACATGCGACTCGCCCCGGTTCAGGGCAGCGGCCACGGCGGAGCCGGTGTCGTAGCCGGCCGTCGCGAGCCCGGCCCGGGTGGCCTCCCGGGCCAGCGGCAGCCCGACGTAGCCGAGACCGATAACCAGCAGATCGAGGCGCACGGCCGTTCTCCCGCCTGAGGAATTTCCCATGTTCTGGGCGCGTCCCGGGGGACGCCCCGCCGGGCCCCTTACCGCCCGCGAATGCCCAGGGATTGATAGGCCTCGCGGTACCGCTCCGCATTACGGGCCCAGGTACGGTCCTGAGCCACCCATTCCCGCGCCCTGGCCCCGATATCCCGGCGGACACCAGGACTGTAAATGAGTGATTCCATCTGATCGGCGAGCGCCACCGGATCGTCCGGAACTATTAACGTGCCGGTCGATCCTTGTTTGACAATTTCCTGGAGCGCCCCGACTTCACTGGCTACCACGCACAGGCCGCTGGCCATCGCCTCCACCGGCTTCAGCGGGGTGACGAGATGGCAGACGCGAGCATTGGTCCGGGGGATGACGAACAGGTCGAGCACCGCGTGGTAGCGGCGGACGTCGGCGATCGGGACCCGGCCGGTGAACACGGCCGCCCCGGCCAGCCCCAACTGCCCGGCCAGGTGCTCGAGGCTGGCCCGGTCCGGCCCGTCGCCGACGATCAGCGGCCGGACCGGCACCCCGCGCTCCCGGAGCAGGGCCGCCGCCCGCAGGAAGACCGGGATCCCCTCGTGCGGGTAGAGGCTCGACACCAGCCCGGCCACCGGCTCGGCCGGCCCGATGCCGATCGCCGCGCGCAGCGGCCGGCCGTCCGGCAGGGGCCGCAGGAACTCGGCCGTCACCGCGTTCGGTACCACGACCACCTTGGCGGCCGGGATTCCGCGGGAGACGATCTCCGCCCGCATCGCCTCGCCCAGCGTCACCACCAGGTCGGCCTCGCTCATGCAGCGGGTCTCCAGCTCGCGGCTGAGCCGGTACAGGTCGCTGCCGGTGATGTCGGCGGCGCTGCGCGACTGCCACGAGTCCTCGAGGAATCCCCGCACCTCGTACACGACCGGGAGGCCGTAGCGGTCCCGGAGCGCGAGCGCGACCTGCCCGTTGACGTAGTTGCTCGCCGCGTGCAGCACCGCCGGGCGGAGCCGCTCGGTGAGGCGGCCTGCCTGCCGCAGACCGAGGCTGAAGGCGGCATCGGTGCGGGCGGGCAGCCGGTACGGCAGCAGCCGGTGGTAGCTGATGCCGTCCAGCGCCACGTGCTGCCGGGCGTCCGGATGCCCCTGCGCGACCGGGAACCCGCACCTGGTCACCACCTGCGGGTCCAGCCCGGCTGCCTGCTGGGCCAGCGCGATCCGGTGGGTGCGGACGGTGTAGCCCGCGTTCACGGCGGGCAGGGCGTCGGTGACGATGTGCAGCACCCGCCCCGGCACCGCGCCCGCCGCTGCCGGGGGCCGGCGGCGGCCCGGCGGCGGCCAGCCGGGGGCGCGTACCCGCTGCTCCGCCCGGAGCGCCCCGCGCAGCACGCGGGCCCGGAGGCCGCTGGCACCCTCGAGCTCCC
>DASQSC010000270.1:0-2451 GCA_035642555.1 Streptosporangiaceae bacterium
ATGCCACACCTGCCGCGGCGCGTCCGCCCGGCCCGGCGGCGCGCCGTGCCGGGTCTGCCGGTCCCAGGGCTGGATCGAGATCGCCGGCTGCGGCATGGTCAACCCCAACGTGCTGGTGGCGTGCGGGATCGATCCCGGCCGGTACACCGGGTTCGCGTTCGGGCTCGGCATCGAGCGGAGCCTGATGATCCGGCACGGCGTGACCGACATCAGGGACACCCTCGAAGGCGACGTCCGGTTCAGCCGGGCGCTGGGGAGGGAGGACTGATGCGCCTCCCGCTGTCCTGGCTGCGCCAGTACGCCCCGCTGCCGCCTGATGTCGCGCCGGATGAGGTCGCCCGGCGGCTGACCGCGGCCGGGCTGGAGGTCGAGTCCGTCGAGCCGGCCGGCCAGGACATCACCGGCGTGGTGGTGGCGCAGGTGACCGGCATCGAGGAACTGGCCGGCCACAAGAAGCCGATCCGGTACTGCCAGGTGGACACCGGCTCCGCCGAGCGCGGCGTCATCTGCGGCGCGGTCAACTTCGAGGTGGGCGCCCGGGTTCCGCTCGCCCTGCCGGGGGCGGTGCTCCCCGGTGGCTTCGAGATCACCGCCCGCAAGACCTACGGCCACCTGTCCGACGGCATGATCTGCTCGGCCAGCGAGCTCGCCATCGGGGACGACCACACGGGCATCCTGGTGCTGCCGCCCGACGCCCCGCTCGGCGCGGACTTCGTGGCCTGGGCCGGGCTGGCCGATCACGTGCTGGACATCGCGGTCACCCCGGACCGGGGCTATGCGCTGTCGGTGCGCGGGGTGGCCCGCGAGCTCGCCTCGGCGTTCGGCGTCGCCTTCACCGACCCCGCGGACCAGGGCCTGCCCCCGGACATCGGCGCGGTGTCCGCGGACGTCTACCCGGCCAGCATCGACGACCCGGCCGCGTGCGACCGGTTCGTGCTCAGGGAGATACGCGGCTTCGACCCGGCCGCGCCGGTGCCGCTGTGGCTGCGGGTCCGGCTCGCCCGGGCCGGGCAGCGCACCGTGTCGCTGGCGGTGGACATCACCAACTACCTCATGATCGAGCTGGGGCAGCCGCCGCACGCGTTCGACCGGGCGGCGCTGACCGGGCCGATCGTGGTGCGCCGGGCCCGGCCGGGGGAGCGGCTGGAGACCATCGACCACGTGGTCCGCAAGCTGGACCCCGATGACATCCTCATCACCGACTCGTCCGGCCCGATCTCGCTCGCTGGCACCATGGGCGGTGTGGCCACCGAGGTCTCAGGGACCTCCACCGATTTGGTGCTCGAAGCGGCCCACTTCTCCGCCCGCGGCACCTCCCGGATGCGGCGCCGCCACCGCCTCGCCAGCGAGGCCTCCTATCGTTTCGAACGGGGAGTCGACAGGGAACTGCCGCTGCGCGCGTCCGCCAAAGCGGTCTCGATGCTGGCAGAGCTCGGCGGGGGAACCGTCGTGCCCGGCTGCACGCACGCCTCCGCTGCCGTGCCGGAGGTCACGATCAGCATGGCCGCTGACTACCCGGACCGGGTGGCCGGCCGGGCGTACGGGGCCGGCGTGGTCGCGGCCCGGCTGCGCGAGGTGGGGTGCGAGGTCTCGCGGCCGGAGCAGGCCGGCGCCACGACGGCTACCGCTGGCGATCATGACCGGGACGCGGCGGCGGACGGCGGGTTCCTGGTGACGCCGCCGTCGTGGCGGCCGGACCTGACGCAGCCTGCCGACCTCGCCGAGGAGGTCATCCGGCTGGAGGGATACGAGAACGTCCCGGTCCGGATGCCGCGCGCGGCCGCTGGACGCGGGCTGACCCGGCGCCAGCGCGCCCTCCGGGCGACCGGGCGGGCGCTGGCCGGGGCCGGCTACGTCGAGGTCATGAGCCAGCCGTTCGGATCGGCAGCGGACTATGACCGGCTGCTGCTGCCGGCCGGTGACCCGCGCCGGACCGCGGTGCGGATCGCGAACCCGCTGAGCGACGACGAGCCGTGGCTGCGCACCACGCTGCTGCCGGGCCTGCTCCGGGTGCTGGTGCGCAACCTGGGCCGCGGCGCCACGGACCTGGCGCTGTACGAGATCGGGCTGGTGTTCCGGCCGCGCCCGGACGGGCAGCGGGTCGCCCCCATCCTGCCGGTGGACCGGGGCCCGTCGCCCGGGGAGATCGCGGCACTGGCGTCGGCACTGCCGGAGCAGCCGCTCCGGGTGGCCGCGGTGCTGGCCGGGGACCGGGAGCTGCCGGGCTGGTGGGGCCCGGGCCGGCCGTCTGGCTGGCAGGACGCCGTGGCGGCGGCGCGGGAGGTGCTGCGGGTCAGCCGGGTCCCGTTCACCGTCCAGGCCGACCAGCACGAGCCGTGGCATCCGGGCCGCTGCGCGGCGCTGGCCGCCGGCTACCCGGACGGCCAGCAGCGGCTGGCCGGGCACGCTGGCGAGCTGCACCCGCGGGTGATCGAGGCGTTCGGCCTGCCG
>DASQSC010000271.1:0-8608 GCA_035642555.1 Streptosporangiaceae bacterium
AACGGCCTTGGCGGGCTGACCGGCGGCGCGGCCGGCACGGGGTCGTCGTCAGGCTCTTCAGGCTCGTCCGGATCGTCGTCCGGCGCTGGCTCGGGCGGCTCCCAGGGCCAGGGCATCCTCGGGTTCCTGCTCGGAGGCAAGTCGTGAGAAGCCGCTGGAACCTCCCCGTCTTCCTGGCCTACGCCGCGGCCGGGGTGGCCGTGATCGGCTACCTGCTGCTGCACATGGGCGGCCAGCTCATCCTCCAGTCCACCTACCAGGTCGCTGCCGACTTCAAGACCGCCAGCAACCTGGTGCCCGGCGACGACGTCACGGTCGCCGGCGTGACCGTCGGGCGGGTGGCCTCGGTGCATCCGATCCAGGGCGGCTCCCAGGCCCAGCTGCAGGTGAAGCAGCAGTACGCGCCGCTGTACCGCAACGCCAGGGCCATGATCAAGATCAAGAACGTCCTGGACGAGTCGTACGTCGAGCTGTACCGGGGCACCACGGGCAGCGGGCCGATGCCGGCCGGTACCACCATCCCGGAGAACCGCACGGTGACCCCGGTCGAGCTGGCCCAGGTGCTCAACGTCCTGAACCCCGACACCCGTACCCAGCTGACCTCGGTCATCAACAACCTGGGGGCGTCGGTAGCGGGCCGGGGCCCGAACCTGAATTCCGCCGCCGGGTCACTCAAGCCGACCGCGGTCGCGCTGGACGGCATCGCTCATTCCCTGGCCCACCAGCAGGTGAACCTGGGCTCGCTGATCACCACCCTGAGCAAGGTGCTGAACACCCTCGCCGCCTGGCACTCCCAGCTGCGGTCCCTGGTGGCTAACTGGGACGGAGTGATGCGGGCCCTGGCCCAGCACGAGCAGCAGCTCAAGGGCCTGGTCGTGAACGAGAACCAGGTGGCCACCATCCTCGACCAGGCCCTGGCCGGCAACTCCCCGGCGCTGGCCAGCGCCATCCGGCAATCGCCCGCGCTGGTCAACAACGCCGGCTCGTACGCGTCCCGGGCCACGACCATCTTCGGCCGGGTGTCGCAGCAGACGCAGCCGATCGATCAGCTCTTCTACGAGCTTGCTTCCGTGTTCAGCGCCACCGACAGCCAGGGTCACCACTACTGGCGCGTCTACCCCGTGAGTGGCGGGCTCGGCACCCTGAGCCAGCCGCTCCTCCCGTCGTCCGGCAGTACGAGCGGCAGTAAGAAGGGCAAGCCATGAGGATGGCCACCCGGCCTCCCGGGCCACCCGCTCCGTCCCCGGTCCGGCGGCAGCGAGAAAGGCAAGCCATGAGGATACGGAAGCGGGCCGTGGCCGACCTGGTCTTCCTCATCGCCTTCACCGCGGTCTGCCTCGGCGGGCTCGGATACCTGGCCGTCGGCATGGGCCTGTCACTGCCCTTCGTCCAGCACGGCTGGATCCTGAAGGCGAGGTTCGCGCACGCCGAAGGGCTGGTGCCGCAGTCCGACGTGTACGAGAACGGCGTCCACGTGGGCAAGGTCCTCGGCCTCAGCCCGGACGGCACCGGCTCGCTGGTGACGATGCGGATGGACTCCGGGGTCGCCATCCACCAGGACGTCAAGGCCTACGTCCAGCCCAAGACGGCCATCGGCGACACCTATGTCAACCTGATCCGCACCCGCAGCTCCACCGCGCCGCTTGCCACCGGCGGCTACGTGATACCCGTCGCCCATACCGGGCAGACGGTCCAGCTCGACAAGATCCTGAACGCGATGACGCCGGCCACCCGCGCGGCCATGAGCCGCTCGCTGCAGGAACTCGGGATCGGGGTGAACGGCCGCAGCGCCGACATCCACGCCAGCATCCCGCAGGTGAACCAGGTGCTGGCGAACCTGCAGCCGATCGTCCAGGTGGCCAACGCCAGGCAGCACGACATCGACCACATCCTGGTCAGCCTGGCCGTGATCATGCATTCGCTCGCGCAGGAACAGCAGTCCCTCGGACAGCTCGTGACCAGCGGGAATACCGCGATGGGGGCCATCGCAGGCCGGGACAGCCAGCTCGGCGGAACGGTGCGGCAGGCCGACCGGCTGATGGGGTCGCTGCAGCAGGTCCTGCGCGGGCTGACCCCCGCCGACCGGGCCTCGCTGGCGGAATCGCCCCCCACCCTGAAGTCCGGGCTCAGGCTGCTGTCCCAGCTCAACCCGACCATCGACCGGCTGCTGCCCGAGCTGCTGCTGGCGCAGATCAACTACCCGAACAACCAGAACAGCGTGATCAGCCCGGGCGCGGAAAGCGTCGCCCAGGAGTGGATTTCCATGTTCTCGCAGCAGGACAGCCTGGGGAACGCCCAGCGCATCACCCCGGTCATCGACCTCGGCAACAACGTCAAGCTGCCGCTCCCGGTGCCGGCCTCGCCGGGTAGCAGCAGCGGCGGCAGCGCCCCGGCGAACTCCCCGCCGCCGGGCAAGGACGCGGCGGGCGGCTCCATCCCCTCGGTCGCCCAGCTGCTGCTGGGGATGTCGTCATGACCGGCCGGGCGTTCCGGGTCCTCGCGGTCCTGGTGGTGCTCGCGCTGGTGGCGGGCGGCGGGGTGCTGCTGCTCGCCCGCGGCAGCTCCGGCTACCAGGTCCAGGTGTACCTGCAGGACGCGCAGCGGCTGGTGCCCGGCAACAACGTGGACATCGACGGGGTCCCGGCCGGGCGGGTGACCGCGGTGCACCTCGCCCCGGACAGCGACGCGGCCGGGGCGATCGTGACCATCACGGTCGGCGGCCGGTACGCGCCGCTCCGCCAGGGCACGTCCGCCACCGTCCGGCCCAACGGCACCATCGGCGACGAGTTCCTTGAGCTCAACCCGGTCCAGGGCGGGCAGGCCATCCCGTCCGGCGGCCGCATCCCGCTGGAGAACACGCAGACCTCGATCACCCTCGACCAGCTGACCAACATCCTGGGCGGGCACACCCGGCAGGAACTGCAGACGCTGGTCCAGCAGGGCGGGGTGGCGCTGTCGGGCCGCGGCAAGGACATCAACCGGCTGCTGGCGCGGCTGCCGCAGCTCTCGTCCGACCTGGCGGGCACCACCAGCTCGCTGGACCAGCAGACGCAGCAGCTCAGCGACCTGGACACGGAGTTCTCCCGGGTGGCAGGCATGATCAGCAGTGAGCACAGCGGGCTGCAGGGCGACGTCAGGAACGGCGCCAGCATCCTCGGCACGCTCGCCCAGCATCAGGCCGGACTGCAGTCGGAGCTGACGAACGCCAACAGCTCGCTGGGCAAGGCCAATACCGCCATCGCCGGCCGCCAGCAGGACGTGCATCAGCTGCTCCAGCAATTGCCGGCGCTGCTGCGGGTGCTGCGGGCGTTGTCATCGCACGGCGCGGTCTCCGCCAGCATCCTCAACCCCTGCATGCAGAACATCCTGCAGATGCTCAATGAGCTGGCCAGCGCCGGTAACTACCGGCAGAAGGCAGGCTCCGCCGACGGATCCGGCTCCATGCTCCGCATCGACCCGCAGCTCGCGGGCCCCGAGTCGGGCACCTTCTCACCCCAGGCATCCTGCTCAGGAGGCGGCTGATGCGCCTGACCAAGGGCAACCCCCTGATCGCCGCCACGATCCTGACGGTGGTGACGGCGTTCGTCATCGCGGCCGCGATAGCGATCAACGCCAGTTCCGGGCTGCCGTTCAACCTGAGCTTCGGCGGCCACGACTACACCCTGTCGGCGGCGTTCAAAGACGCCAACGGCGTCAGCAAGGGCGCCAACGTGCTCATCGGCGGCTCCCAGGTCGGGCAGGTGACCGGGATCAGCATCAAGCATGACAAGGCCGTGGTCTCGATGCGGATCGGCCGCAGGTACGGCCCGCTGCACCGCGGTACCGTCGCCGCCATCCGCTACTCCACCCTGCTGGCCCAGAAGTACGTCGAGCTCACGCCGGCCTCCGGCACAATGCCGCTGGCCAGCGGGTCCACCATTCCCAGCAACGAGACCGTGACGCCGGTCGACTTCGACCAGTTCCTGTCCAGCCTGGACGCCCGGACCAGGCAGCAGCTCCAGGTGCTGGTCCAGCAGGCCGGCGGGGGCGTCGCCGGCGAGCAGACGGCCATCAACGCGCTGGTCGACCACCTGGCCGGGCTGAGCGAGCAGTCCCCCCCGATCCTCAACACCCTCCAGCGGCGTGACCCGCAGCTCGCCGCGATCATCACCGACCTGAACACGGTGGCGGCCAGGCTGGCCGTCACCCACCAGCAGCTCGGCGGGCTCGTCGGCAACACGTCGCAGGTCACCAAGACCCTGGCCAGCAACGACGCCAGCCTCAACGACCTGCTCGGGCACCTGGCCAACGTCAGCCAGGACACCGCCCAGACCCTCAAGGGCAATCAGGGCAACCTGCGCCAGACCGTCCGGTACCTGGCCCCGGTGCTGGCGCAGCTCACTCCGCAGTTCACGACCGCGGCCCGGTACCTCACCCAGGGCGGCCCCACGCTGCAGGCGGAGGCCAGGCAGCTCATCCCCGAGGTCGCCAGCGCCATCGCGCAGCGGGACGCGGGCGGGAACTTCATCCGGCAGTTCGCGGTGATCAACACCTGCTACGACACCCTCAGCTCGAAGCCGGTCAACCCGAACAAGAACTGCCTCGCCCAGATCGCCGGCCTGAACAAGGCCGGGCAGAAGGCCAGCGGGAGCAAGCCGGGATCCGGGAAGAAGTGCCCGGCAGGGAGCCAGTCCACCGCCTCCCCGGCGGCCACGCCCACCCCTTCCCCGACCACATCGGCCGGGAAGCAGGCCAGTGCCTGTCGTAATGGCTCGGGCAGCCCGCAGCCGACCCCCTCGCCGTCGTCCTCCCAGGGCGGACTCGGCGCCATCCTCGGCCTGCTGGGAGGCGGATGATCATGCGCAATCGCGTGGCCGGCCTGGTCGCGACCGCCGTTGCGGTGCTCGCCCTGGTGCTGGTGTTCCATCCGCCCCAGCTGCCGTGGCAGCACGAGTTCCGGTTCCAGATCTCGTCCCCGGCCTTCAGCCAGCTGCAGCCGGGTGCCACCGTGGAACTCGCCGGTCAGCGGGTCGGCCAGCTGGACAGCCTCACCGTGCAGCACGGCCTGCCGCTGCTCAACGTCCAGGTCGACAGCGCCGACGCGCACCTGCTGCACTCCGATGCCACGGCCAGCATCCAGCCGCACGGCCTGCTCGGCACGCAGTACATCGAGCTGAACGGCGGCTCCCGGGGGACGATGCAGGCGGGCGGCGTCATCCCGGCCTCCCGGGTGCATGTGGCAGTCACGCTGGACCAGGTGCTGGACGTGTTCCAGAACACCGAACGGCAGAACCTGCAGACCGTGATCAACCAGCTCGGAGTTGCCTCCGCGAACCGGGGCCGGGACGTCAACCAGAGCCTGCACGCCCTGGGTGACGCGAGCACCTCGCTGTCCCGGGTGGCGCACACGGTGCATGCCCACGACGCGCAGCTGTCGGGCATCATCGACAGCTCGCAGCGGGTCAGCCAGAGCCTGCAGGACTCGCCGCTGGCGGCCCAGATCAGGGACACCGACGCGGTGCTCACGGGGCTGGCCAGCGTCGACAGCTCGCTGGGCCAGGGCGTCGATCACACCTCGGCGGTGCTGTCCGACCTCGACATGATCCTCAACGGCAACACCGGCAACCTGAACTACACCCTCCGTCACGCCCCGCGGCTGGCAGCTCAGCTGCACACCCTGTTCGGCCAGGGGAGCACCCTGCTCAAGGGCGTGAACCCGGCACTTCCGGCGCTGATGACGGCGCTGGTGGAAGCCGAGTCGGCCTTCGGCGGCACCGACGCCAACGGCCACTTCGTACGGGTCATGGCCGTGCTTGGCACCTGCACTGCCGGGCTCAACGTAGGCTGCTCCGGCTACGCCGGAAAGAACGGGAACTCGCCCTCGGGCGCATCCGGCTCGTCGCCGGGCCCGGGGAAGAAGATCTCGGACCGGGGCCTGGAGAACCTGCTTTTCGGGAGCCACTGACATGCCCGACACCAACGGCAGCCGGGGCTGGTTTGCCAGCATGGAAGACCTGGCAGAACGACCCAGCGAGGAGGAGACCGCCCCGGCCGGCGCCGGCGACGGCGTCCACGAGGACGAGACCGGGCCGATGCCCGTCGTCAGCGAGAGCGCCGGGGACCCCGGCAAGCAGCATGCCGAGGTACTCACTCCGGAGCGGCGGCCGGGCACTGAGCCGGAGCGGCAGAGCGAGCAGCCGCGGCGCAGCGAGCCGCGACGGCGCAGCGAGCCGCGACGGCGCAGTGAGCGGCGAGGCCGCACCCGTCCTGACCGCGACGGCGGAGGTGTGCGCGGGCGGATCAGGCGGCCGGTGGCGCTGCTGGTCGCGGCGGTGCTGATCACGGGCGGCCTCGGGTTCGCGGCGACCCGGCTGCAGGCTGACGCGTCCGCCAGCCTGCTGATGGACACGAGCTCGGCCGTCTACCACGAGCAGGCTCAGTTCGCCCGGCTGTTCGGCGCTGACCCGGTGGTGGTGCTGGCCGAGCCGGCCCCGGGGCAGGGCGGGCAGCTGCTCACCCCCGGCCACCTGGTGGGCCTGGCCCAGATGGAAGGGAACCTGTCCCGGCTGCACGGCGTGAGCAAGGTGTATGGCCCGGGGTCCCTCGTCAACACCTTCGCCACCCTGGTCACCCAGCGGGCGCTGCAGCTCTGCTCGGCCCAGGGACAGAAGGGGAAGCAGGCGGCCGAGGCGGCCGCCAAGGCGAGAGGCGAGCCGGCCGCCGCCCAGACCAAGGCGGGCAACAAGGCCTTCACCGTCACCGTCAAGGCGTGCGCGCACAACCTCGCCGCCAAGTACCCGTCGCTGAGCCTGCCCGCGCTGAACAACCCCTCCTTCTTCAACCAGCTCCTGCTGGAGGGCAACGGGAAGGTGCGGCCGTTCTGGCGGGGCGTGCTGCCGTCGTCCAGCCGCGCCCTGATCAGCGTCCGGATGGACCAGAACGCCTCGCTGAACGATGTCACCGCGGTCGAGCGCACGGTCAGCAAGGCCAAGCTGGGACCCAAGCAGCGCACGATCACCTCCAACGGCCAGCGGGCCAAGACCCCGACCATGGCCGGCAACCTGACCGGCCTCAGCCTCACGGTCTCCGGGACGCCTTCCCTCATGGCGTCGCTCGCCCGGTCCGCCCGCGGCTCGCTGCTGGTGCTGCTCCCGGCCGCCCTGGCGGCCATGCTGGTGCTGACCCTGCTTGTGCTGCGGGTCCCGTTCCGGCTGCTGGCAGTCCTGCTGGCGGCCCTGGCCGGGATATGGACGGCGGGCGCCGCGGCGCTGCTCCACCTGCCCATCACCCCCGCCACGCTCGCGGTGCTGCCGGTCGTGCTCGGCCTTGGCACCGACTACCTGCTGCAGAGCGTCAACCGGCTGGTGGAGGAGGAAGGCACGCCGGACGAACGGTTCGCATCGATGGTCCGGGCCATCCTCCCGGCGACCGGCATGGCGGCGGGCGCGACCACGGCCGGAGTGCTCGCCTTCGCGGTGTCCGGAGTGCCGCTGGTCCGCCAGTTCGGGCTCTTCCTCGCCCTCGGCGTGGCCATGAGCTGGCTGGCGAGCGTCATGATCGGGCTGCCGCTGCTGTCGCTCCTCGTCCGGCGCGCCCGGCCGCGCCGTCACCGCGTGCCGAGCTGGAACTGGCTGGCCCGGCCGGTCCGGATCCCCGCCCTGGCCCTGATCCCGGTGATCCTGGCCGGCGTTGCGGGCTGGGCCGCCCTGTCCGCCACGAAGATCGAGACCAACCCCACCCGCCTGCTCCCCTCCCATTCGGCCGCGGTCGCGAACGCGCACACGGTGGCCCGCCAGATCGGCTACGCGGGAGAACTCGACCTGGTCGTGACCGGCCCGGACGTGAGCCGGCCCGACGTGGTCGCCTGGATGGGCAACGTCCAGCAGCAGCTGCAGGGCAAGGACCTGTCCGCGGTGAACGGGCTGCCCGGCTTCCTGCTCGGCTTCAACTACGGCAAGGCTCCCAGCGAGAAGGTGACCAGGACCATCCTGGGCCGGCTGCCCAAGTACTTCACCCAGTCGGTGGTCAGCCCGGACCGGCGGACCGCCCTGGTGACCTTCGGCCAGAAGAACGTCGCCTCGCTCACCCAGGACACGCAGCTGATCAACCGTATCGACCAGATCACCGCGCACCCGCCGGCCGGATTCCACGCCTATCCTGCCGGGCTGGCGGTGGTCGCCGCCTCGGCCCTGCACGCGCTGCTGCGCGACCAGGTGCTGCTCAACCTGCTGGCCCTGGCAGTGGTGCTGGTCGTGCTCCTGATCGCCTTCCGAAGGCCGCTGCTGGGCCTGCTGGCGGTGCTGCCGACGGTCGTCGCGGCGGGCCTGGCGACGGGTGCCGAATACCTGCTGCACATCGAGGGGACGCCGATCACGATCCTGCTCTCCGGCGTGGTCGTGGCGTTCGCCACCGAGTTCAGCGTGCTGTGGCTGTCCAGGTACCGGGCCGAGCGGGCCGACGGCACGCCGCCGCAGGCGGCAGCCGAGGTCGCCAGCAGGCGGATCGGCCCGGCCATTGTCGCCGCGGCACTGGCGCTCATAGCCGGTTTCGGCGCCCTCGCCCTCAGCCCGGTGCCGATGGTGCGCGGGTTCGGCATCTGGTGCGCCGCCGACCTGGCCCTGGCCACCGT
>DASQSC010000272.1:0-3764 GCA_035642555.1 Streptosporangiaceae bacterium
CCGTCCGGCACGAGCCCGGCGGGCCAGCGACGCCACCGCCTGACGGTCCCGCGACTTGCCGGCCGGGCCCGGCCGCCGCACCCCCCTGGCGGCTGACGGGCCCGGCCGGTCCGCGTGCCCGGCCGGTGTCAGGCGGGGCCGGAGCCAGGAGTGAGGCATGGGGGTCAGGCCCGGCCGGCGATTGCCAGCAGGTCGTCGAGAATGGCGCCGGGCATGCTCACCGCGAGCGTCAGGTGCCCCTCCCCCGGCAGCAGGTGAGCCCTGGCTCCCCGCACATGCTCCGCCAGCCAGGACCCGTGCGCGTACGGGACCATCCGGTCCTGATCGCCCTGCCAGATCGTTACCGGCGCGCCGTGCGGGTCGTCCAGCGGGAAGCCCCAGTCGGCGATGAACGCCAGGTCATCGTCGCGCCATCCGGCCACGCCGCCGGCCACCGCCGTCCGCAGCGACGCCGCCAGGTACTCAGCCAGTTCGCCGGTCAGGGCCGCCTTGTCGGCCGCCGACGCCAGTTCCCCGAACGAGGCCGCCACCTGATCCGCGGTGACCTCGCCCAGTTCCGCGGCGGCCGCCTCCAGGTACCGGGTGAGCGGCTCCTCGCCCGCGTCCGCGGCCGTGAACTCCTCGACGTTCTCCGGCGCCATCCCCGCCAGCCAGTCCAGCCCCGGTGCCCCGTGTGGTGCCACCCCGGCCATGGTGGCGGCCGACAGGCAGCGGCCGGGCAGCATGACCGCGCAGGCCAGCGCGTGCGGGCCGCCGCCCGACCAGCCCAGCGTCACGAACTCGTCCGCGCCCAGCGCGGTCAGCACTGCTGCCACGTCGTCGGCCACGTCCGCCACCCGGCGGCCGGGCCTGGGGGTGGACTCCCCGTAGCCGGGCCGGGCGCAGATGACCGTGCGCAGCCCCCGGGCGGCCGCGGCCCCGGTCATCGACGGAAGCGCCAGCAGCCCGCCGGGCGTCCCGTTGTGCATCACGAACGGCAGGCCGTCAGCGGGCCCGGCGGTCAGCACGGCCAGCGTACGGCCGTCCGGAGTGGTGATGGTGAAGCGCTCTTCTGTCATGGGGGCAGGCTATGGCCAGCGGCGGCCGGCGGCGGGCGAAGCCCCGGCAGCGGAATCCTTGTCAGCCGGGCTCGCTGGCTCAGCCGGGCTCGCCGACTGGGCCGCCCGCGAGCGCCTCGGCCAGGAACCCGCTGGTCGCCGCGAACGAGCCCTGATCGGCGGCCGGATCGTAGGCGACCCCCGGCATCGCGCCGGGCACGGCGTGCTGGTGCGTGAACCCGTGCTGGGCTCCCCCGTACATGATCAGCTGCCAGCGGGCGGCGGCCCGGTGCATCTCGTCCGCGAAGGCGGTCACGTGGTCCATGGGGACATGGGGGTCCATGGCGCCGTGGCAGACCAGCACGCTCGCCCTGACCGCGCCGGGCTCAGCGGGCGCGCTGGTCGCCAGGCTGCCGTGGATACTGACGGCCGCCGCCAGCGGGGCGCCCGACCGGGCCAGTGCCAGCACCGCCAGCCTGGCATAGCGGCGCGCCTGCTGCCGCGCGTGCTCATCGAGCCCGGCACCGCCGTGGACCAGCAGGATCCCGGGGCGCGCGGCGGACTGCCCCGCATTCCAGTGAAGCACGCCGGTGAGCGGGATCCCGCCGTCGTCATATGCCACGGTGGCGGTCAGGATGTCATCGTCGCTCACGCGCGAAACATTATCAGGCGTTTATCGAACTATATAACAAATAGGTCAATTTAGAAAGGGCGGCTGAATTACAATCGGGCCGCTATTGCGAATGCCGGATGCCGGTGCAGGGCCCGGGCGGGGCGCCGAGCTGGGCGCGCAGCAGGGAAGGCGGCAGGGGCGCCGCCGGGGGCCGGGGCGAGCGCGGGCGGCTGGCGGCGGATGCGGATACGGGCCGCCGGGGGCGGAGCACTGCCTGGTTCGCTCCCTCTCCTGCGGCGGGCACCGGAGCCCTAAGGTGTGAGCATGGCTGGGGAGATTACGCCCGTTGGGCCCGGGAATTCAGCCGGCCATCCCCGGCGACCGGCTGGGTGGTGCCGCGCCGGATGGAGGTCCGGGTGGGCAGCGGGGGCGTGACGCTGGACTTCCGCGAGGCGGTGCTCACCCAGCCGCTGCTGCGGATCGACGCGCAGGTCCGGAGCGGGAGGCTGACGCTCGTGACCAAGCCTGGCATGGTGGTCGACGCCGATCACGCGGCCGGGTCAAGGTCCGGGCGCCCTGGGGCCCGGACGCGCCGGCGTTCTTGCGCATCGAGGTATCGGGCACGGTGGGAAGCGGTCACCTGGCGGCGCGGCCGCCCGGGCAGGTCGAGATTCGGCCGCCTGCTCCGTCCTCCGGGACGAGAGCGCGCACCGGGCGCGGAACGAGCACGGAGAGGAGACCTGGCCATGACCAAGTTCCTGCTGCTGATGAACTACGAGGGCGGCGAAGGCTGCGACGTGCCGATGTCGGACTGGGCACCCGAGGACATCCGGGCGCACATCGCGTTCCAGCATGAGCTGAACGCCGACCTGATGGCCAGCGGCGAGCTGGTGGAGGCGCAGGGCCTGGCCGGGCCCGAGCTGGCCAAGATCGTGACCGTCAGCGGCGAGGGCGCGCCGGTGGTGACGGACGGCCCGTTCGCGGAGTCGAAGGAGTGGCTGGCCGGGTACCGGATGGTGGACGTGGAGTCGGAGGCGCGGGCGGTCGAGATCGCGGCCAGGGCATCGGCCTCTCCCGGGCCTGGCGGGGTACCGATCCGGCAGCCGATCGAGGTGCGGCAGGTGATGGGCGCGCCCGACCCGGACGCGTGACCCCGGCGGCGAGCGGGCCGCCGGCGGCCAGGCGACGGGCGGGTCCATGAACCGGGGCGGGCCCATGAACCAGGAACAGGGCCTCGAGGACCTGCTGCGCGAGCTCGCGCCGCAGGTCCTCGGTGCGGTCGCGCGCCGGTTCGGGGACTTCGCGGCCGCCGAGGACGGGGTGCAGGAGGCACTGCTGGCCGCCGCGCGGCACTGGCCGTCCGAGGGCGTACCGGACAGCCCGCGCGGCTGGCTGATCCAGGCCGCCGGCCGCCGGATGACCGATCACTTCCGCAGCGAGCAGGCACGTCGGCGGCGGGAAACGGCCGCCGCGCTCCGCGAGCCCCCGGCCCCCGAGGTCAGCGGCGAGGACGACACGCTGACGCTGCTGCTGCTGTGCTGCCACCCCGCGCTGACGCCGGCCTCGGCGATCGCGCTGACGCTGCGGGCGGTGGGCGGCTTGTCCACCGCCGAGATCGCGAGCGCGTTCCTGGTCCCGGAGGCGACCATGGGGCAGCGGATCAGCCGAGCCAAGCAGCGGATCAAGGCCTCCGGGGTGCCGTTCGAGATGCCAGCGGCGCCGGAACGGGAGCAGCGGACCCGGCTGGTGCTGCACGTGCTGTACCTGATCTTCAACGAGGGGTACACCAGCACGGCCGGCCCGCGGCTGCACCGGACCGAGCTGTCCGCCGAAGCCATCCGGCTCACCCGGCTGGCCCGCCGCCTGCTGCCGGGCAATGGCGAGGTCACCGGGCTGCTGGCGCTGATGCTGCTGACCGACGCCCGCCGTCCGGCCCGCACCGGCCCTGGCGGTGAGCTGATCCCGCTGGCCGGCCAGGACCGGTCCCGGTGGGACCAGGGCCTGATCGCCGAGGGCGTGGCGCTGGCGGCGGAGGCGGTGTCACAGGGCCCGGTCGGCGAGTACCAGCTCCAGGCGGCGATCGCGGCGGTGCACGACGAGGCGGCCACCGCCGG
>DASQSC010000273.1:0-2169 GCA_035642555.1 Streptosporangiaceae bacterium
ATTTTGCCGGAGGGGCACCATGCCGAGGACAGGCCGCCGCCCGGGCCGGCCGGACACCCGGAGCGAGATCGTGTCGGCTGCCGCCCGCCGTTTCGCCCGGGCCGGGTACGACGCGACCAGCGTGCGGCAGGTCGCGGCCGATGCGGGGGTTGACCCCGCGCTGGTCCGCCGGTTCTTCGGCGGCAAGGAGGAACTGTTCGGCGCGGTGGCGGCGGCGGTGATCGGGCCTGAGGAGGCGCTGGCGGCCGTGGCGGACGGGCCCGCCGGCCAGGCCGGTGCCCGGCTGCTCCGGTACTACCTGGGCCTGCTCGGCGACGTCCGGCAGCCGGGCCCGCTGCTGGGGCTGGTCCGGTCGGCGGTGACCAGCGAGCACGCTGCCGGGCTGCTGCGCCGGTTCCTGGCGGAGCGGCTATTGGGCGGGATCGCCGCCAGGCTCCGTGCCGATCACGCAGAACTGCGTGCCGCGCTGGTGGCCAGCCAGCTCGTGGGTCTCGCGGTCGCCCGGTACGCGGTCCGGCTCCCCCCGCTCACCGCGGCGGGCACCGAGGAACTCGCGGGCTGGGCCGGCCCGGTCCTGCAGTACTACCTCACCGGAGACCACGTCACCCAGGAGGGGCCATGAGCACTTGCACGCGTTCCCATGTCGTCGCCACCGGCGCGTCCTCGGGGATCGGGCGGGCCACCGCGCTGCGGCTGGCCGCGGCCGGGGCGCACGTGTACGCCGGGGTCCGCCGGCTCGCTGACGCCCCCGCGGCTCCCTCGGGCCCCGGATTGATCACCCCGCTGCTGCTGGACGTCACCGACTCCGGCCAGATCGGCGCCGCCGCCGCCACCGTGGCCGGTCACACCGGGAACGCGGGGCTGGACGGCCTGGTGAACAACGCCGGCATCGGCGTGTTCGGCCCGCTCGAGATCATCCCGATCGCCGAATTCCGCCGCCAGCTGGAGGTCAACGTGACCGGGCAGCTGGCCGTGACCCAGGCGATGCTCCCGCAGCTCCGCCTCGCGCGCGGGCGGATCGTGCTGATCGGCTCCATCGGCACCCGCTTCACGCCCCCGTTCACCGGCCCGGTCTCGGCGTCCAAGAGCACCATTGCCACGATGGCCGACGCGCTCCGGCAGGAACTGGCGCCATGGGGCATCCGGGTGATCCTGGTCGAGCCGGCCAGCGTCCGCACCGAGGCGGTCGGCAAGCTGGCCCGGGACGCCGACCAGCTGCTGCGGGAGGCCGGCCCGGACGCACGCGAGCTGTACGAGGGTGCCTACCGCCGGATGCTGCGCACCGGCCTGAGCCGCGAGGAGCACGGCAGCCCCCCGGATGACGTCGCCCGGGTGGTAGCGCATGCCCTGGCCGCGCGCTCGCCCCGGGCCCGGTACCTGGCGGGCAAGGACGCGCGGCCGATGGCGGCGCTCGGCGCGGTACTGCCCGTCCCGGTGGCCGACGCGCTCCGCCGGAAGATCACCCGCCAGCCCGCCCCGGGGTCGCTGGCGCGGTCCCGCTGAGCCAGTCCCGCTGATCCGGTCCCGCTGACCCGGCCAGCCGCCGGCCGTCCGCCGCTGCCGGGGAACGTCGGTCCCGCCCAATACATTGGCCGCATGACCAGCAACCAGGACAAGGCACAGCGCTTTCTCGAACTCCACCACGGCCCGGAGCCGTTGCTGATCCCGAACCCCTGGGACCCGGGCTCGGCGAAACTGCTCGCGTCGCTCGGCTTCGCCGCTCTCGCCACCACCAGCAGCGGCTTCGCCGCCACCATGGGGCGCGGGGACGGATCGGTGACCAGGGACGAGGCGCTGGCCCACGCGACGGCGATGGCCGCCGCTACCAGCCTGCCGGTGTCCGCCGACCTCGAGGACGGGTTCGCCAGCCAGCCCGCTGACGTTGCCGAGACGATCCGGCTGGCGGCCGTCACCGGGCTGGCCGGATGCTCGGTCGAGGACTTCACGCGGGACGACTCCGGCCCGATCTACGAGCGGGCACTCGCGGTGGACCGGGTCGCCGCCGCGGCCGAGGCCGCCCACGCGGGACAGGCCGGCGGGGGGCCGGGGACGGCGGGGGGCACGCGGCTGGTGCTGACCGCGCGGGCCGAGAACTACCTGCACGGCAGGCAGGACCTGGCGGACACGATCGCCCGCCTGCAGGCCTACCAGGAGGCGGGCGCGGACGTG
>DASQSC010000274.1:0-2234 GCA_035642555.1 Streptosporangiaceae bacterium
ATTTTGCCGGAGGGGCACCATGCCGAGGACAGGCCGCCGCCCGGGCCGGCCGGACACCCGGAGCGAGATCGTGTCGGCTGCCGCCCGCCGTTTCGCCCGGGCCGGGTACGACGCGACCAGCGTGCGGCAGGTCGCGGCCGACGCGGGGGTTGACCCCGCGCTGGTCCGCCGGTTCTTCGGCGGCAAGGAGGAACTGTTCGGCGCGGTGGCGGCGGCGGTGATCGGGCCTGAGGAGGCGCTGGCGGCCGTGGCGGACGGGCCCGCCGGTCAGGCCGGTGCCCGGCTGCTCCGGTACTACCTCGGCCTGCTCGGCGACGTCCGGCAGCCGGGCCCGCTGCTGGGGCTGGTCCGGTCGGCGGTGACCAGCGAGCACGCTGCCGGGCTGCTGCGCCGGTTCCTGGCCGAGCGGCTACTGGGCGTGATCGCCGCCAGGCTCCGCGCCGATCACGCGGAACTGCGCGCGGCGCTGGTGGCCAGCCAGCTCGTCGGGCTGGCGGTCGCCCGATACGCGGTCCGGCTACCGCCGCTTACCGCGGCCAGCGCCGACGAGCTGGCGGGCTGGGCCGGCCCGGTCCTGCAGTACTACCTCACCGGAGACCACATCACCCAGGAGGGGTCATGAGCTCATGCACGCGTTCCCACATCGTCGTCACCGGCGCGTCCTCGGGGATCGGGCGGGCCACCGCGCTGCGGCTGGCCGCGGCCGGGGCGCACCTGTACGCCGGGGTCCGCCGGCTCGCTGACGCTCCCGCCTCACCTGCGGGCACCGGCGTGATCACTCCGCTGCTGCTGGACGTCACCGACTCCGGCCAGATCGGCGCCGCAGCCGCAGCCGTGGCCGGCCACACCGGGAGCGCCGGGCTGGACGGCCTGGTGAACAATGCCGGCACCGGGCTGTTCGGCCCGCTCGAGATCATCCCGATCGCCGGGTTCCGCCGCCAGCTGGAGGTCAATGTGACCGGGCAGCTGGCCGTGACCCAGGCGATGCTCCCGCAGCTCCGCCTCACGCGCGGGCGGATCGTGCTGATCGGCTCCATCGGCACACGCTTCACGCCCCCATTCACCGGCCCGGTCTCGGCCCCCAAGAGCGCCATCGCCACGATGGCCGACGCGCTCCGGCAGGAACTCGCGCCGTGGGGCATCCGGGTGGTCCTGGTCGAGCCGGCCAGCATTCACACCGAGGCGGTCGGCAAGGCGGACCGGGATGCCGACCGGTTGCTGCGGGAAGTCAGCCCGGACGCACGCGAGCTGTACGAGGGTGCCTTCCGCCGGATGCTGCGCACCGGCCTGAGCCGCGAGGAGCACGGCAGCCCCCCGGATGACGTCGCCCGGGTGGTAGCGCATGCCCTGGCCGCGCGCTCGCCCCGGGCCCGCTACCTGGCGGGCAAGGACGCGCGGCCGATGGCGGCGCTCGGCGCGGTACTGCCGGTCCCGGTGGCTGACGCGCTCCGCCGGAAGATCACCCGCCAGCCCGCCCCCGGGTCGCTGACCCGGTCCCGCTGACCCGGTCTCCCGCTGACCCGGTCTCCCGCTGACCAGCCTCGCTGACCAGCCTCGCTGACCGGCCTCGCTGACCAGGTCCCGCTGACCCGGCCTGCCGCCGGCTCACCGGCCGGCCGCCGCCGCCGGGGAACGTCGGTCCCGCCCCATACATTGGCCGCATGACCAGCAACCAGGACAAGGCACAGCGCTTCCTCGAACTCCACCGCGGCCCGGAGCCGTTGCTGATCCCGAACCCCTGGGACGCGGGCTCGGCGAAGCTGCTCGCGGCGCTCGGCTTCGCCGCGCTCGCCACCACCAGCAGCGGCTTCGCCGCCACCATGGGGCGCGGGGACGGATCGGTGAGCAGAGACGAGGCGCTGGCCCATGCGACGGCGATGGCCGCCGCGACCAGCCTGCCGGTGTCCGCCGACCTCGAGGACGGGTTCGCCAGCCAGCCCGCTGGCGTCGCCGAGACGATCCGGCTGGCGGCCGGCACCGGGCTGGCCGGATGCTCGGTGGAGGACTTCACCCGGGACGACTCCGGCCCGATCTACGAGCGGGCCCTCGCGGTTGACCGGGTCGCCGCCGCCGCCGAGGCCGCCCACGCGGGGCAGGCCGGCGGGGGGCCGGGGACGGCGGGGGGCACGCGGCTGGTGCTGACCGCGCGGGCCGAGAACTACCTGCACGGCAGGCAGGACCTGGCGGACACGATCGCCCGCCTGCAGGCCTACCAGGAGGCGGGCGCGGACGTG
>DASQSC010000275.1:0-2379 GCA_035642555.1 Streptosporangiaceae bacterium
TCCTTTCGGCGTGGGCCCAGCGGGGTGAAGGGCCACGGCCCGCGGTCGCGGAGCGCGGCCTGTGTCGAGCATGCCGGATGCCGGCCCAGGAGCGGAAAGGGTTGCCGAGATGAGCCGAATGGCTACCCTATGCCACATGCCGACGTCACGGCGTTAGCCAAGAAATGTCAAGTTATGATTCTCATACAGCAATCCACAAGTTAGATTGATGAGTACGCGGCCGGTCTGATCGAGGGCATAGCCCAGAGGGAGGGACCGGATGAGGGGAGTCCAGCAACTGGCAGGTTCACAGCCGGGAAGCGGGCAAGAAGCGACGGCTCCGGAATGCTGCAAGGCCCAGCGAGAGGAACGGGCCCCGCACCGGAAGATTCAGCCGGATGGGACGGCCCGGCAGGAACCCGGGCCGCAGCGTGATGACGGTGCCCGCCAGGAGGCAGGCTCCCGCCAGGAGGTCGTGGCCGCCCGGGCCATCCGGGCCCGCGGCCTGGTCGCGGGGCACCCGCCGGCCAGGGTCGCGGCGGACATCTACGACGAGTGCGCGGGCGAGTTCGGCACCACCTGGGTCCGCGCCTACCGGCTGGCCCACGGGATCGCGCTCGCCGACGTGGTCGCCCAGGTCAAGGCCTGGTACGAGAGCGAAGGACGGACGGAGCCCAAGTTCAGCGAAACCTTGCTCTCGGCCTACGAAAGCGGCCTGAAGCGCCCGGGCCCGGAATACCTGCACTTCCTCTGCGCCGTCTACCGGGCCGACCCGGCAGACCTGGGTTTAATCGGCAATTGCCTGTGCGGCCAGAGCCACCGGCAGCTCGCGGGCGCGGGATGGCCGGCCGCCAGGGTGACGGCCGACCCGGTGCCGGCCGCGCCGGCATCCGCCGGCCAGCCGCTGCCCGCAGGGGGGCAGCGGCCGGCGGGGACGCCGGCAACCACGGCGGGATCAAGGCCGGTTGGCGCGGCGCCGGTGCCACCGGCCCAGCCCGGCTGGCCCGCCGATCCGGCGGAGAACCTGCTGGAAGACGACGACGACCTGCTCCGCCGCACCCTGCTGCGCTTGATCGCCCATCCGGGCTCCCCGGTCACCGGCACGTTCTATGGCGCAGCGGACCGGGTCCGGCGCCGCATGGACGACGCCCTGCTGACCGGCACGGTGTCGGCGACCATGCTCGACCAGTGGGAAGAGACCGTCTGCGGCTACGGCCGCCAGTACGGCACCGTGCCGCCGGTGCGGCTGCTGTGCGACGTGCTGCTGGACTTCGGTGACGTGCGGCGGATGTGCGAGCGCCGGCAGTCGCTGGAATTCAGCGAGCGGCTGTACCGGCTCGCGGCGCAGCTGGCGGGCCTGGCCGGGATGATCATGATCGATGCCGGCGACCAGCGGCTGGCCAGGTCGTTCTTCCGGACCGCCCGCGCGGCGGCCGATGAGACCGGCGACCGTCACCTGCGCGGCTGGGTCACGGTGCGGCAGGCGCTGGTGCCGCTGTACTACGGCGACCCGGCGGAGGCCATGGCGCTCGGCCAGGCCAGCGCGGACCTGGCGGGAGCCGGGAGCAGCGTGGCCGGGGTGATGGCACGGACCGTGCGGGCACGGGCGCTGTCCCGGCTGGCCGCCCGCCGCAGCGACGCGCCCCCGGGCCGGACCGCCTACCGGGCGATGTCACTGCTCGGCCAGGCGCACGACATGCTCGGCCAGCTAGCGGCCGCCGACCGTGGCGACACCGCGCTCGGGTACACCGAGCGGCAGTTCCTGTTCCACGAGGGCGACGCCATGATCATGCTCCGCAGGCACAGCGCGGCGGAGAAGGCGCTGGCCCGGGCGCTCAACCTGTACTCACCGGCGGAGGTGCTCGACCGATCGCTGGTGGCGCTGGGGCTGGCGCACTGCCGGCTGCAGGCGAACGAGCCGGAAGAGGCGCTCCGGCTCAGCCGCGACATGCTGCTGGGGCTGCCGCGCGAGCACCGGGCGGAGATCGTGGTGCGTGAGGCCAGGTCGCTGTGCCAGACGGTGGCCGGGCGGCACGGAGACTTCCCGGCGGTCCGTGAGTACGAGGAGGCCCTCCGTACCGCCTAGGGGTGTGTCCCGGTCAGGCCGTGGCCTGCTAGGGCTCGCCCGGCAGTTCCAGTTAGGCTGTGCTTGGCATATACGGGGAGGCGCAGGCGGGAGGCGGGCGTGCGAAGAGTATTGCTACTCAACGCGTCGTATGAACCCCTGACCACGGTTGGCCTGCACCGCGCGGTGTGCCTCGTGATCGGGGAGAAGGCGGAGGTCGTGCACGACGACCTCCGCGGCACCGTGCTCCGGTCCACCTCGCTGGTGCTGGTGACCCCCTCGGTGATCAGGCTCCGGCGCTACATCCGGGTGCCCCACCGCAACCGGATCCCGCT
>DASQSC010000276.1:0-2519 GCA_035642555.1 Streptosporangiaceae bacterium
GCCGGACGGCGCCGTCATCCCGCAGGCGTTCGACGAGCTGCTCGCGGCGGAGGGCGTCGACCTCGCGATCCTGCTGTGCGAATACAGCCCGAAGGTGACCGGCATCCAGCCGGCCGAGGACCTGGTGCCGCTGCTCAAGCACAGTCCCGGCCGGTTCGCGTTCCTGGCCAGCATCAACCCGCACCTGCACTACCCGGTGACCGCGGAGCTGAGCCGCCAGGCGGAGCCCGGCGCGGGGGGGCATGGGGCCATCGGGGGCTCGGGGGTGTCTCCCGGCCAGCAGAGTGGCCCCCCTGGCCAGTACGGCGCGGCCGGGCTCAAGATCCACCCGGTCCACGGCGGGTTCAGCCCGGCCGATCCCATGCTCTACCCCGCCTACCAGGCCTGCGCCGAGGCTGGCCTGCCGGTGGTGGTGCACTGCGGGACCAGCTCGTTCCCTGGCTCGGACAACGCCATGGCCGACCCGGCGCTGCTGCTGCCGGTGCTGCGGGACTTCCCCGGCCTCACGGTGGTGCTCGCGCACGGCGGGCGGGGCTGGTGGTATGACGCGGCGGCGTCGCTGGCCATGCTGCACGAGCGGGTGTGGATCGAGCTGTCCGGGCTGCCCCCGCACCGCCTCCCCGATTACTACGCCCGGTTTGATTTCGAACGGCTGGCCCGCAAGTTCATCTTCGCGACCGACTGGCCCGGGGTGCCGGGCATAGCCCGCAACGCGCGCGCCGTGGCCGGCCTCGGCCTGGCCGCGGATGTGCTGGCGGGCGTGCTGGCCGGCAACGCCCTCGCCGTCTACCCCGGCCTGGCCGGGCGGGCGGCCGAGCCGGGAAGCCGCCAGGAGCCAGGCCGTTCTACAAGTTCTTGACGGTGCGCAAGCTGCGTGTAGAAGATATGTCCATTGCTCACCAGGGCGGATGGGGTCCGGCCATGGCCACCGAATTGTTCAATGCCAGCACCTACCTGGTAGACCGCCAGCTCGAGGCGGGCCGCGGGGACCATCCCGCCGTGACCGGGCCGGCCGGCCAGCTCAGCTACGCGGAGCTGGCCGAGCGCACCGGGCAGCTGGCCGCCGGGCTTGCCGCGGTCGGGGTGCGGCCCGAGGAGCGGGTCATGCTGGTCATGACCGACCGGCCGGAAACAGTGATCACGTTCCTGGCGCTGCTGCGGATGGGCGCGGTCGCGGTGCCGGTCTCGACCATGTACAACGGCACCGAGCTGGGCGAGCTGCTGCGCGACTGCCGGGCCCGGGTGGTGGTGGCGACCGGTGAGTGCGCGGCCGCCGCGCGCGAGGCGGCCGGCTCGGCCCCGGAGGCCCGCACCCTGATCCTGGCCGGGCCGCCCGGCCAGCCCGCCCCCGGCCAGCCGGAGCCTGCCGCCCCGGCCGGGACCGAGCTGCGGGACTGGGACGAGGTGCTGGCCGAGGGACGCCGGGCGGGAGCGGCCGCGCCGTACCCGGCCTGGTTCGACTCCCCCGGCTTCTGGCTCTACACGTCGGGCACCACCGGGATGCCGAAGGGAGCGATGCACCGGCACGGCAGCATCGCCCGGGTCTGCGAGACCTACGCCAGCCAGGTGCTCGGCATCCGGCCGGATGACCGCTGCTACTCGGTCGCGAAGCTGTTCTTCGCCTACGGGATCGGGAACTCACTGTTCTTCCCGTTCTCGGCGGGCGCCACCGCGGTACTCGACCCGGCCCGGGCCACTCCCGACGGCGCGGCCGCCCGGCTCGCCGCCGACCGGCCCACCCTGTTCTTCGCCAGCCCCGCGTTCTTCACCGCGCTGCTGAACGCGGACACGCCCGCGTCGGCGTTCGCCGGGGTCCGGCTGGCCACCTCGGCCGGCGAGGCGCTGCCAGCCGAGATCTACCGCCGGTTCACCAGCAGGTACGGGGTGGACATCATCGACGGCCTGGGCTCCACCGAGGCGCTGCACATCTTCATATCCAACCGGCCCGGCGAGGTGCGGCCGGGTACCTCGGGGACCGTGGTGCCCGGCTACCAGGCCCGGCTGGAAGGCGAGGACGGCGGCCCGGTCCCCGACGGCGAGCCGGGCAGCCTGCTGGTGCGCGGCGACTCCATCGCCACCGGGTACTGGTGCCGCACCGCCGTCACCCGGCAGGTGTTCCAGGGCGAGTGGCTGCGCACCGGCGACACCTACACCAGGTCCGCCGACGGCTTCTACACCTGCCTGGGCCGCTCCAACGACATGATCAAGGCGGGCGGGATCTGGGTGTCGCCGATGGAGGTGGAGGCCCGGCTGATCCAGCACCCGTCGGTGGCCGAGTGCGCGGTGGTCGGCAGCCGGGACGCCGACGGCCTGGAACAGGTCGTGGCGTGCGTGGTGCCGGCGGCCGGCCAGCAGGTGGACGAGGCCGGGCTGATCGCGTTCTGCCGGGAGGCGCTGGCGGCGTTCAAGCGCCCCCGGTCGGTGCTGACGGTGACCGCGCTGCCGAAGACCGCCACCGGGAAGATCCAGCGGGTCGTGGTCCGCGACCAGGTCGCCGCCGCGCTCGGGAAGGAGCCGGC
>DASQSC010000277.1:0-2513 GCA_035642555.1 Streptosporangiaceae bacterium
GCCGGTCATGCAGAACATCGCCATCTTGCGCCCGTTGATGAGCGGCACCACCGAGGCCGCCTCGTCTGACGTGCAGCCGATGACCAGGGCCAGGTTGGAGGTGCTGGCGAACAGCTGGTTGACCGCGGGCACCGCGTCGGCGGGCTCGCCCCGGGTGTCCACGCTCTTGCAGCTGAACTCGTGCCCGAGCACGCCGCCCGCGGCCTTGATGGCACTGATGGCGCCGTAGCAGGAGGCCAGGTAGGTGGGGCCGAGGTCGGCGTCGGGCCCGCTGAACGGGGCCACGTCGGCGATGGCCAGCGTGCCGTGGCCGGAGCCGCCGGCGCTGCTGCCGGATGCTGCTGACCCGCCGGAACCACTACTGCTGCAGGCGGCCAGGAGCAGCGCGAGTGCCGCTGCGGCGGCGCCGGCTGCGAGCTTGGTGCGTCTGTGACCTGAGCGGCCGTCCACGGGCCGGGGGGTGTCGGACTTCATCGTCCCTCCGTGGTGCGTTGCTGGGCCGGGGCCGGGGTGCGCCGGTCGGGACCGGCGCACCCGGGCGACGGCGGGTGCGAGACCAGCCCGTCAGAGCTGGCGCTGGTCGCTGCCCTGCGGATGCCAACGCCAATTGGCCGGGGCACCCTGCTCGGCGACGATGCGGTTGCGGATGGTGCCGATCCCTTCGACGGTGACCTCGATGACATCGCCCGGCACCATCCACACCGGCGGCGTTCGGGCGAAGCCGACCCCGCCGGGCGTGCCGGTAGCGATCACGTCGCCGGGCATCAGCCGGGTGAAGGAGGAGAAGAACTCCACGGTGCTCGGCACGTCGACGAGCATCTGCGAGGTTCGCGCCGACTGCATCACCGTGCCGTTCAGGGTGGAGCTGATGGCGACGTCGCTGATGTCCACCTCGTCCGGGGTCACGACTTCGGGGCCGATCGGCATGCTGCCCTCGAAGTTCTTGCCCGCGGTCCACTGGCTGGCTGCCCGCTGCCAGTCCCGGCAGGAGGCGTCGTTCACCACCACGAATCCCGCGATGGCGTCGAGCGCCTTGTCCGCGGGGATGTAGCGCCCGCCGGAGCCGATGACGATGCCCAGTTCGGCCTCGTAGTCGAAGCGCTCGGTGAGGGCGGGCCGGACCAGGTCGGCGTACGGGGCCAGCACGCTGTCCGCCCCCCGCACGAACGCGTCCGGCCAGGTCGGGACCGCCCGGCCGCCCTCAATGGCGTGCTCGCTGTAGTTCAGGCCCAGGCACAGGATGCGCGGCGGCGCCGGTACCGCCGGGGCGAAGTCCGCCGGGCCTGCCTCCCGGCCGCCCCCGGTGCCCGCCAGTCCGCGGACGGTCTCCATGGCCGCCGCGCCCGCGGCGAGCAATTCATGTAGTGACGACAGGCGCGGGTCACTTGTGGCCTCCGCGACGTCGATGTACCCGGAACCCGCCCTGACGTGCAGGCGCGGTCCCTGAGCGGTGCTGAGCGTGGCAAGCCTCACCGGTGTGGCCTCCTTTGGTGGGTGATGTCAGGCAGGACACCCTGAGGTTAGCCAACTGGACCAGAGCACATTGGTTGTGGTTGCGCAGATTGGTTGAGCATAGGTCTGCATACAACACGGGGTCAAGGGCGCAGACTGGCCGAATCCGCAGGGCGGCTGTCACAGTCCGGTATCGATTGGTAGGATTGGTTGATGGTAGGCGACCGGCGGTGGTCGCCTGCCCGGGGAGCGGCAGCGGGAGGGCAGCATGTCCGGGGCAACCGGCACCGGCACCGGCGTCTCGGCCGGCCGCCGGCGGCAGCTGGCGGAGAGGATCCTGGCCGCCTGCCACCGGGACGGGCTCGGCCCCGGCTCCCGGCTGCCCACCGAGCGCCAGCTCGCGCTAGACCTGGGGACCACCCGCACGTCGCTGCGGCACGCCCTGGCCGTGCTGGAAGCCGACGGCTGGATCTCGCGTGAGGTCGGGCGCGGTACCTACCTGCGGGGGGTTCCGGGGAGTCCCCCACCCGGGCCAGCACTGCTGATGGGGGCTCCGGGTGGTCGCCCCCCAGGGCCAGCACTGCTGCGGGGGTCCGGCCGGGAGCCGGCCGGGCTACCCGGCCCGGGCGGGCAGGACACGTTCCGGGCCGTCCCGGCCGCAGCGGCGCCCGGGCCTGCGGTCCCCGGCCGTACGGTCCCCGGCCGTACGGCCGCCCGAGCGGGCGCCGCGGAAGCGGCCGCCGCCGGGATATCCCAGGCCGGCGGGCCCGATGACGGCGCCGGTTACGCGCCCGCTGACGTCATGACGATCCGCAGGATGGTCGAGCCGGCCGCCATGCAGCTCGTAGTCGCCTGGGCGAACGCGGCGGACTTCGCGGAGATC
Organism: Streptosporangiaceae bacterium; assembly: GCA_035642555.1. Taxonomy (GTDB): domain Bacteria; phylum Actinomycetota; class Actinomycetes; order Streptosporangiales; family Streptosporangiaceae; genus JAIRTY01. The sequence continues at coordinate 2,336 of DASQSC010000277.1, forward strand.
GAACGGTGCCTGGCGGGCGGCGAGCGGGCCGACGGCTACGACGAGTTCGAGGCCTGGGACCTCGCCCTGCACCGCAGCCTCATGACCGCCAGCCACAGCCCGCTGCTGGTCCGCCTGTACGGGCTGATCGAGGACGCCAGGCACGGCCAGTCCTGGGGCGACCTCAAGCGGCGCAGCG
>DASQSC010000278.1:0-5415 GCA_035642555.1 Streptosporangiaceae bacterium
GCTCACTCCGGGGTCGGCAGCCATCACGTGCACGTAGCGCGCGTACACATCCGGGTCATCCCCGCCGAACACGTTGGCCATGACGGTGTGCCGGGCGACCGGGCGGGGGTCACCCAGCGGCAGGTCCAGCACGGCCCGCAGGTGCTGCTGGAACTGGGAGGTCCGGGCGCCGTCGATGGTCCAGTGCCCGCTGTTGTGCGGGCGCATCGCCAGCTCGTTTACCAGCAGGCCCGATCCGGTCTCGAACAGCTCGACCGCCAGCAGGCCGGTCACGCCCAGCCGGCCGGCGATGGTCAGCGCTATCCGCTGCGCCTCGGCCGCCAGGCCGGCGGGCAGCTCCGGGGCGGGCGCGATCACCTCCTGGCACACCCCGTCCCGCTGCACGGTCTGCACCACCGGGTAGGCGGCGGCCTGGCCGTGCGGCGAACGGGCGACCAGCGCGGCGAGCTCCCGCCGGAACGGCACGCACTCCTCGGCGATCACCGCCACCCCGTGCCGCAGCACCTCAGCGGCATCCTCCGGGGTCTCGCAGATCCATACCCCGCGCCCGTCGTAGCCCCCGCGGACCGCCTTGAGCACCACCGGCCAGCCGGACCCGGCCGCGAAATCCGCGACTTCCGCGGGGGCGGAGACCGCCGCGAACCGCGGGCACGGCAGCCCCAGCGACGCCATGGCCTGCCGCATCGCCAGCTTGTCCTGCGCGTGGCTGAGCGCCTCCGGCCCCGGCCGCACCGTCACCGCGGCGGCCATCAGCTCGGTGAGGTGCTGGCCGGGCACGTGCTCGTGGTCGAAAGTGACGACGTCGCAGCCGGCCGCGAACGCGGTCAGGTCCGCCAGCGAGGTGTAGTCGCCGGTCATCACGTCCGGGCAGACGGCCGCCGCGCTGTCGGCCGGGCCGTCCGCCAGCACCCGGAACCCGATGTCGAGGCTGATGGCCGCCTGGCAGGTCATCCGGGCGAGCTGCCCGGCGCCCACCATGCCCACAACCGGGCGGCGGGCGGGCTGATCTGTCACGTGTCGGAGCCTAGCGGCCCGCGCCCCGGCGCCAGCGCTAGGCCGGGCGGCCGGGTGACGGCACAATTAACATGCGGGTAACTGTCATCCCTGCCCGAACGGCCTATGATCAGCCCCGTCCCGGCCTGACTACGCAAAGGTGCCGCCGCTATGACAACTGACCCGAATCCGCCAGCGGTCATCGATCAGGATGTGCCGGCCGGGGCAATAGCCCGGGAAGGCGCCTATGGCGAGCAGGTCATCGCGGTCGAGCCCGGCGGCGCGGAGTTCATCCCGCTGCACGAGCGGCACGGCCGCCCGGTCCAGCTGTTCTGGACCTGGGCCTCGCCCAACCTGGAGTTCGCGACCGTGTTCGTGGGCGTGCTGGCGGTGGCCGCGTTCGGCCTGACCTTCTGGCAGGCGACGGCGGCGATCCTGGCCGGCTCGCTGGCGGGCGCGATCAGCCACGCCTTCCTGTCCTCCCGCGGGCCCCGGCTCGGGGTCCCCCAGATGGTGCAGTCCCGGCTGGGCTTCGGATACTGGGGCAACATCCTGCCGGCCGGGATCAACGCCGTCATCGCCGGCGTGGGCTGGTTCGCCGTCAACAGCGTTAGCGGCACCTTCGCCCTCAACACCCTGACCCACCTGCCCGAGTGGCTGTGCCTGGTGATCATCGTGGCACTGCAGATCGCCATCGCGTTCTTCGGCCACAACCTGGTGCACGCGTTCGAGCGGTACGCGTTCCCGGTGCTCGCGGTCATCTTCCTGATCGCCACGGGCTGGATCCTGGCCAAAGCGCACCCGGGCTTCCAGCCGAGCGCGCCGCCCTACGTCGGCGGGACGCTGGGCGGCTTCCTGCTGACCACCGGCGCGGTGTTCGGGTACGCGGTGGGCTGGAACCCGTACGCCAGCGACTACACCCGGTACTTCCCGGCCCGCGCCAGCAGGACGGCGATCGGGCTGTGGGCCGGGCTCGGCCTGTTCGTGTCGTGCGGGCTGCTGGAGATCGCGGGCGCCGCCGCCGTCACCATCAGCAAGGGCGACGTCGGCGCCTTCCTCGGGTCCAGCCCCACCGGCGCCTTCACCGGGCACCTGCCCACCGCGCTGGCCGACGCCACCCTGCTCGCGATCGCGCTCGGCGCGATCGCGGCCAACGTGCTCAACATCTATTCCGGCGCGCTGTCGTTCGTGGCGCTGGGGATCAAGCTGCCGCTGCGGCTGCGGCGGGCCATCGTCGCCGTCGTGGCCGGTACGATCGGCTTCGTCGTCGCGCTGCTCGGCCTGCACGGGGCGGTCAACAAGTACGAGAACTTCCTGCTGATCATCTCCTACTGGATCGCGCCGTGGCTGGCCGTGTTCTTCTGCGACTGGGTGCTGCGGCGGGGCCGGGACCTGGAGCAGGTCATGTTCGACCGGAGCCACTCCAACTGGGCGGGGCCGGTGGCGATGGCGGCCGGGATGGGGCTGTCAATCTGGCTGTTCTCCAACCAGACCGAGTACGTCGGGCTGGTGCCCGCGCACGTGCCCGCGGTCGGTGACATCACGTTCGAGGCGGGATTCTTCATCACCGCTGTGATCTACCTGACCTGGCACGCGCTGGCCAGGCAGGGCTCCGGCGCCGTCAGGCCGGCCCGGTAACCACCGGCTCCTCCGCTTCCTCCTGCCCCCGCGGGAGGAAGATCGCGAACACCGCCGGCCGCGGCCGCACCAGCACCACCTTGACGCCGTCCGCCTCGGCCACGCTGCGGGCGAGCGCCAGGCCGAGCCCGGTGCCGCCCGGCTCGCCGCTGACGGTGCGCTCGAAGATCCGCGCCGCCAGCTCGGCCGGCACGCCCTTGCCCTGGTCGCGCACCTCCACCACCACCGACTTGGGGGTGCGCGAGGTCCGGATGGTGACCGTTCCCGCGCCATGGACCAGCGCGTTGTCGAGCAGGGTCGCGACCACCTGGGCCAGGTTCCCGCGGGTGGCGTAGCCGCGCAGGCCCTTCTCGCCCGCCACCTCGAGCTTGCGGTTCCGCCGCCGGAACGCCGGGTCCCACTCCACCACCTGCTGCGCCACCACATCGTCTATGCAGGTCAGCTCGGGCACGCTGCCGCTGGCCCGGCGGCTGCGCCCCAGCAGCTGGCTGACCACCTCGGCCAGCCGCTCGGTCTGCCCCAGGGCCGCCGCGCCTTCCTCCCGCACCACGTCCGGCTCGTTGGCGGCGGCCAGCATCTCCTCGAGCCGCATGGACAGCGCGGTGAGCGGCGTGCGCAGCTGGTGCGAAGCGTCCGCGGCGAACTCCCGTTCCGCCGCCAGCAGGTCGGTGATCCGCCGCGCGGAACCGTCCAGCCCCTCCGCGACCTGGTCCAGCTCAGGCACGCCGTACCTGCGCCCGAGCGGCCGGGCGTCGCCGGAACCCAGCCGTTCCGCTGCGTAGGCGAGTTCTTCCATGGGACGGGTGAGGCGGCGCGCCTGGAGCACGGCGAGCAGCACCGCCACCGCGACGGCCACCACCGCCAGCGAGCCGATCAGCGCGAGGGCGTTGGTCACGCCGGCGTCCGCGACCGCGTCATCCGCCTCCACGGTCACCGTGAAATTCCTGGTGGCCGCCTGCGCCCGGATCGAGCTGCTGGCGGGGAGCCGCTGGCCGAACGAGATCGGCTGGTGGCGGGAGGACCTGATGCTGATGTACCGGTCGGGCAGCGACCGGGCGGCGTTGATCACGTCACTCAGGTCGGTCGGCAGCCGGGCGTCGTGCCGGTTCTGGAGCGTCCTGGCCACGGTGGTGGCGTCCCGCTGGACCTGCTGCCTGGCCGCGTTGACCTGGAGGCGGCTCTCGACGATCGCGAGCGGGATCCCGAACAGCAGGACCGCGGTCACCGCCACGGAGAGCGTGGCCAGCAGCAGCCGCCGCCGCATGGCGTCAGAAGCCCCGCTCGAACCGGAAGCCTACGCCGCGGACGGTGGTGATGAAACGAGGGCTGTGGGCGTCGTCGCCGAGCTTGCGCCGGAGCCAGGAGATGTGCATGTCCAGGGTCTTGGTCGAGCCCCACCACTTGCTGTCCCACACCTCGCGCATGATCTGCTCCCGGGTCACCACCTTCCCGGCCTCGGTCACGAGGACGTTGAGCAGGTCGAACTCCTTGGTGGTCAGCTCCAGCTCGGTATCCCCGACCCAGGCCCGCCGGGCGTCGGCGTCAACCCGCACCCCCTGGGCGGCGCTCGTCTCCGGAGCGCCGCGCCGGAGCAGGGCACGCACCCGGGCGAGCAGCTCGGCCAGCCGGAACGGCTTGGTCACGTAATCGTCGGCACCGGCGTCCAGGCCGATCACGGTGTCGACCTCGTCCACCCGGGCGGTGAGGATCAGCACCGGGATGGACATGCCTTCCGACCGCAGCCGGCGGCAGACTTCCAGCCCGTCCAGCCTGGGCAGGCCCAGGTCGAGAACGAGCAGATCGATGCCGCCGCACTGGGCGGCTTCCAGAGTGCCGGGCCCGTCGCTCGTGACGTCAACGTCGTAGCCTTCACGGCGAAGCGCGCGTGCGAGCGGATCCGCGATCGAGGAGTCATCCTCAGCGAGAAGAACGCTGGTCATGCTCAGAATGGTATTGCTGCTGGCAAGTCTTTCCCCTGCACAACCCTCCAACCAGTGACGATTAGCTGCTCGATGCTCACGCACGGATGCCGTCGGGCCCGCGCAGAGGGGCAGGTCAGACCGGCGTGATGCCGTGCCGGCGACGCGAGAACGAGCGGTCCTTCCCGGCTGCCGCCGCGAACCGCCGGATCAGCTCGCCCCGCAGCCCGGCCGGCTCCACCACATCGTCGGCGACCAGCTCGCCGGCCAGCCGCAGCACGTCGATGTCCCGCTCGTACTCCTCCCGGAGCCGCTTCGTCTCCGCCTCCCGCCCGGCCGGGTCCTCGATGGCCGCGAGCTTGTTGTAGTACACCGCGTTGACGGCGGCGTCCGCGCCCATCACCGCGATCTTGGCGGTTGGCAGTGCCAGCGTCGCGTCCGGCTCGAAACCGGGCCCGGCCATCGCGTACAGGCCGGCGCCATACGCCTTGCGCACCACGACGCAGATCTTGGGCACGGTCGCCTCCGACACCGCGCTGATCATCTTCGCCCCGTGCCGGATGATGCCCTGCTTCTCCACCGCCGTTCCCACCATGAAGCCCGGCACGTCGGCCAGGAACAGCAGCGGCACGTTGAACGCGTCGCAGAGCTGGATGAACCGGGCGCCCTTGTCCGCCGAGTCCACGAACAGCACCCCGCCCTTGAACATCGGGTTGTTCGCCACCACCCCGGTCACCTGGCCGTTCAGCCGGGCGAAGCCGGTGATCAGCTCCCGCGCCCACAGCTCGTGGGTCTCGAACAGGCTTCCCTCGTCCACCAGCCCGCGCAGGTACCTGCGCATGTCATAGGGCTGCCGCTCGCTGGC